>JACQAR010000108.1 GCA_016194825.1 Chlamydiia bacterium | reverse complement strand
TTTTAAAGTCGGCTCGTTCGTTTGATCCGAAACTGCAAGCAGTTTCTAAAAATCATCAAAAAAATCTCCGATTTTTTCAAACAAAGCAGGTTATGCAAGAGGTCTATTGAGCAAAGATTAGAGCTCTGTCTTTTTCAGACATGGGCATGAATTTGCCCTCAGGCAGTGGTCCTAAGACCAAAGAGCCAATCCGGATCCGGATCAACTCAACGATTCTGAGTCCTACTTTTTCTGCTAGGATCCGCACTTCATGCTTTTTTCCCTCTTTCACAGCGATTTTGAAGGTGCCGCGCCGCACTTTGTGTACAGAAACTGGTCGGACCCATTTCTCGTCGACCCGCGCTCCCCGAGAGAGGGCTTTGAGGTGAAGAGCCGTGATCTCTTGCTCTGTTCTGACGAGATATTCTTTGACGATGTTAGAAGAGGGATGGATCACGCGATTGGCAAAAGCGCCATCGTTTGTCACGATCAAAAGGCCGCTCGTATCTTTGTCGAGTCTGCCGACCGTAAAAAGCCTTTCCGTCCGCTCAAATAGATCGATGATGATGGGCTTATTGCCTACCCGTTCATTGGAACAGATGAAGCCCTTAGGCTTATTGAGGATATAGTAAAGTTTTTTTTCCTCGCCGCGGACTTTTTCCCCATCGACTAAAATTTTGTCGTGTTCCCAATCCACCAGGGTTTGTGGCACCTTGATGGTTTGGTCGTTAACCTGCACTCGGCCGGCGAAAATCAACTCTTCGCACGCACGTCGCGATGCAATTCCCGCTGCAGCTAAAGCTTTGCTTAATCTTTTCTTCTCCATTGTGATAACATTCTAAATAAACCGAGTATTTATGGCCCCAAAAATCATCCTCATGCGCCACGGCAAATCGGCCTGGAACCAAAAGAATCTGTTTACAGGCTGGGTCGATATCCCTTTGAGTGAAGAAGGGGTGCGGGAATCGGTAGAGGGAGGAAGGGCATTCCAAGATATTCCGATCGATCGGATCTTCACCTCTACGCTCATCCGTTCCCACATGTCGCTCTCGTTGGCTATGCTGGCGCACAAGAGCGGCAAAATCCCTGTGTTTCTCCATCCGGGTAGCGGTAAACGGGAAGAATGGGGTCATATACACAGCGCTGAGGCGAAACTCTCTACCATCCCTGTGATCCAGGCATGGGAGCTCAATGAGCGGATGTATGGAGATTTGCAAGGGCTCAATAAAGCTGAGACAGTAGAAAAATATGGGGCCGAGCAGGTGCAGGTTTGGCGCCGCAGCTTTGCAACGCCGCCTCCACATGGAGAGAGTCTGCAGATGACAGCAGAGAGGGCGTTGCCCTATTTCAAGAAGCAGATCGTCCCCCATGTAGAAAAAGGGGAAACGGTATTTGTCTGCGCCCATGGCAATTCCTTGCGCTCCATTGTCATGCACATCGAAAAGCTCACGGCGGAGCAAGTGCTCCAGCTGGAGATTGCGACAGGAGAATCGCTTATCTACTCGTATGAGAAGGGACAATGGAAACGCTGCTAGACTCCCACGAAAAGGCCCCCATTTGCGGACCGGCTCTCGACAGCCTGCAACGCGCATGGAGTGACCAGCCCGCCATCGAGACCCAAGAGCAGATCATCCGCGATCTGGTAGGAGCCAGCTCTGAGGATGCCTTTGTCTTTACTTCTTCTGGAGCAGAAGCGGTGACCCAGGTCCTTTGGTCAGTCTACATGGAAGCGGCGCGCAAAGAAGGGAAATGTCACTTCTTGGCCTCAGCACTTGAAGATTTGCCCACGATGCAGATGTTGAAGCGGCTCGAAGAGCTCGGCTGCTTTGCCAAAATCATCCCTGTCACTCCCTCCGGAGAGATCGATCTGAAAAAATTGCCCGAGCTCATCAGCCCACGCACGGCGCTCCTCTCTGTACAGTTAGCACAAGCTCTGACGGGAGTGATCCAGCCGATTGAAGAGTTGGTGCGGATCACAAAAGAAAGGAACATTCTACTCCATCTCGACGCAAGTTATGCAGTGGGAAAGATCTATTTTTCCTTTGCCGATTTAGGGGCCGATTATCTCACATTTTCAGGAGAGACGCTCCATGCCAGTCCCGCCAGCGGTGCACTCTTTGCAAAACCGGGAGCGCCCCTCAGTCCTCTCATCATGGGAGGCAAAGGGTTGCGAGGAGGCCCCTTGGATCTCCCTGCGTTCCTGTCACTTGCAGCTGCGTCCGGCCAGGCTTCTTTATCTCTGGAGCGGATGAGTCTTGAAGTCGCTCGTCTGCGCCATCTGTTTGAGACGGAGATGAAAAGAGCGTGCAACGCACAAGTACTATTTGCTGACAGCTACCGCTTGCCCAATGTCTCTTGTCTCTTTTTTCCTGGAGTGCACCAAGAGGCGCTCCTCTATCTGCTTTCTCGGAAGCAAATAGACGCTTCCATCGGCGGACGTTATCCGCAGCATCTGCACCGCCTTTTGCAAGCATCGCATATGGATCTGTCGATTGCTGAAAGTAGTCTCAGCTTTGCCTTTAGCCGCATGACGACAGAGGCTCAGATCCTACAAGCGATCCCCTTGATTGCTGATGCAGTAGCCACTTTGAGACGCATCTCGGAGGAATTGTGAAGCTATCCTATTGGGAGCAATTCAGCAAAAAATTACAGGCCAAAATCGATCATTTCACTTGCGTCGGCTATTTTGCTGCAGCCGAAGCAGAGTCAAAGCAGATGCGCCTTGTTACAGGAAGAGAGGGGAATCTCTGTCTGTACTGGCTCATCGATGAGACGGATGGAGTCATTGCCGATGCCAAATTTCAGGCGATTGGCCCGATCGCTCTTTTAGCGGCAGCCGAGATTGCCTGTGAGCTTTGCCTGAGAAAAAATTATGACCAAGCCTCTCGCCTTTCGGCAGAGCTCATTGACCGACATGTGCGCGAGCGGAAAGATATCCCTGCTTTCCCCAAGGAATGCGCTCCCTTTCTCAACCAGGTACTCACTGCGATCGATCAGGCGGTGCATCAGTGCGTCGACATTCCCTATTCTGCCCAGTACGATCAGACCCCCCTTGAAGACCTAGATCTGGATGCCTTGCCCAACGGAATCGAGGGGTGGGAGACTCTCCCCCCAGATAAAAAGATGCAAATCGTTGAATCTGTAGTTGATAAGGAAATTCGTCCCTACATTGAGCTCGATGCTGGGGGGATTCAAATTTTAGATATACGAGATACAGGAGAAGTGCGCATCTCATACCAAGGCTCTTGCACCACCTGCCACTCCTCCACCGGTTCTACCCTGTCTGCAATTCAGCAGATTTTAAAGGCCCGCGTCCACCCTTCTCTTACTGTTGTCCCTGAACTATAATTTTTAATATCTATAACTAATTCATTTCTGTTTATAATTAGTTAATTTTGGTGTATAATTACTTAAAATATTGAAATGGAATAGCTATGTATAATGTATTGTCGTCTTTATATGCGTCTTTATTTCCTTCCACTGAAAGGCAATTGAATCGACTGATGGCCGACTGCCAGGAGCGGATCGCCGCCATTGTCGAGAAGACCCCAGTGCTCGCACCTACCCCTGTTATCACAGCCGCTCCTTCTCTTACCGTTCGGACGGTGAAGCCGCCGATGCCAGCCTTGCCACAAACAACGCCAGAACCTTCGTTAGTAGAGTTGCAACAGCGCCAAGAGCAACTGCTGATAGAGCGGCACGGGCAGACCGAATATACATTTGTCAGAGAACGGTTTTTTAGCGCTCGCTTTACCCCGCTTTGTGCTCCCGAAGTGTTGACTGAAATAGAGCAACTTCTGAGCATGCGCCAGCGTATGAAGGGGTTGGGGGAAAGAGCAGCTCAAAAATTGGGAGTACAAAATTTAGCTGCTGCGCGCCAGCCGATTCCAAACGGCGAGTGGGTAGGATTGGTCTTGCAAGTTCGTTTAGCCTTGAATAGCTATGAGAGACAACTGCGTATTCAAAACCTGGGCAATAAAGAAGTACAGCCCTACTCAGTCTCTGGGAAAATCAGGCTCTTAGAGGTTTTGGAAGAACTCGAACAACAGGGCAGCGCAGACCCAGCGAAACTAGAACTGTCTATTGTGATGGGGAAATTAAAAGAGAGCGCAAACTTGACCGATGCTGAAAAAATCGATCTGCATTGGCGCCAAAATTATTTAACCGCCGCTTTAGAAAATAAAGCGACGAAAAAGGGGATAGCATCATCAGTAGAGAATCTGCAGTCATTTTTCCAAGATTACTACGTATATCCTGATGACGACAACACGCATTGGATTGTCTTCAAATTCCCAAGGATTAGAGGAGAAGGCGCTGAGCAGCAAGATCAAGCGGCCCGGGAATTCATTGCGCGCCCTACTTTGCAAATTCCCAATGATGGGACTGTCGTCACGTATACCGGACTTGTCGATATCCATGGAAAACGCCGCAATGCAGAATTGTTTGCAGAGACGCAAACCACAGTCAAACACATGTATGAAAAACGCAAATTGAATCGCCTTCGGATTGAAGATATTGCCACTTGGCAATTTGGATGTTTCCCGAGCAGGCATCGAAAAATGCAACTGACTGTAAAACCGTTTAATCCCAGTGCTAGAGAGGCGTGGAACACATGCCGCGCACGGACAGCTGCTACAGCTCGACTCGAAGTGATTGTGCAATTGCGTCAGCTCACCCAAAAAATATTGCAAGGACAACTACTTTCGTATGGAGCACTCAAAGACTTGGATGAGTTTTTCCGTTCCGTATACAGTAGTGATCTCGCCCGCTTGCCAGGCAGCTATGCAGCAGATCCTGCTTTTCAGGAAGCCTATTCTTACTACCAAAATATGATCGAACCCACGTTGCGGGGGATGAAGCAAGAAGAAAGCCAGATTCAGCAATTGCTCTCCCATTCTCCAGCAATGGAAGTGGATTCAAGCGCGCCGCTTGATAAAGCTCATCGAGAAGCGGTGGATATTTTTCAGTCGTTCCAGCACTGGTCTACCGATATTGACAAATTTATTAAAATGGAAGCTGATCCAAGGTTCCGACATGTCTTTAGTTGGTACATCGAAAAATTAAAGGCTATTCAACCTTTTGTCGCAGCGATTGCCCAAGAACTTTCTCGTATCAAGACAATCTCTCAAAAAGAAGATGCTATTCGCTATGTATTGGAGCTGTTGTTGGGCACGCCTTCAAAGGGCGCAGCTGTACCAAAGGCAAAAGATGCTCTTCCAGCGAATATTCAATTCCTAGCTGGTGCGCATGACCTACTGCGAGCGGAAGGTGATGCATCTTATCGAGATCGCTTTTTAGCCTTGATCAACGAGTGGGACGGGTTGCCAAAAGAGCCGAATACATTGATAAACGGTGGCCAGGTTGGATTCAATGTGGCTTTCAATAACATCACACAATTTTATTCTGGGATGAGCGTGAGATTGGAGAATATGATTAAGTATCTCGGTCTTTATTCTGAGTTAGGCCAGCTCGCTTCCAAAGCTCTTCAGCGGGTTCGCGAGGAAATACTCAAGCATGAAAATGCTCGCGTATTGGGACGACATGATGGAAAAGGTGCGAACTATTTCCCCAATGGAGAAATTTTCCCAGTGTTGAATAAGAGCCTTTTTTCGCGATTATTCCGTTCATAGAGCACTAACCTCCCATCGGCGCTCACTCCTTCGCAGATGCCCACCCACTTTTTCCCTTCGTCACTGAGAGACACCATCTCTCCTCGGTACAGCATCCTTTCCTGGAAGCGCTCGTGGAACGGCGCGAACCCCCTTTCCCTAAATTCCTCCAAATTGTCCACAAACCGCGTCTGTAGCTGTTGCAATAGTACCTCTTTGTCCCAGACTTTACCTGTCTCCAGCATAAGTGAGCTTGCGCTCTGATCGATGGCAGCCAAGTACTCTTGGCCCATGTTCACATTGAGCCCGATCCCCAAAACAACCTGGATTGTCGTTCTCCCAACAATCGTCTCGCACAGGATGCCCCCGGTTTTTTTTCCATTGAGCCAGATATCGTTGGGCCATTTGAGCCTGGAAGACACCCCTTGCTCCTCCAGCACCTCAGCGACACTCAGCGCTCCGATGTGGCTCAGGCAGCTCACATGGGGCTGGGAGAGAGAGAGCTCAAAGAAAAATGTGACATAGAGATTCACTCCTCGAGGAGAGAGCCAGGGGCGGTTTTGCCGCCCTTTGCCTGCCGTCTGCTCTTCTGCTGTAATGCATACGATCTCGCTGCCGGTCCATTGCGAGGCATGGGCTTTGGCATAGGCATTGGTGGAGTCGATGATATCGAGCCGTATTTCCCTCATGCTCTGGATTATAGGCGATAGGCGACTTTCTTATTTAAGAATCCTTGAATAAGAGCTGAAATATGGTATCCTTATTTAAGGATGCTTGAATAAGGCTCTTGGTTCCACCTCCTTATTTAAGTTTGCTTAAATAAGGATAGACCTATGAGAAGCGGCCGCTATATCAACCAATCCACTGGCTACAAAGCGTATATCCCTACTCCCTTGCCCCCAGACCCACCTTTTCAGATTATTCCTTTGCAGCATCTTTTGACCGAGGCCAATATTGCCTTGGGCAAGTTGGATGCGATGGGGTCTCTCGTCCCGAATCTCGATTATATCCTTGCCATGTATGTCCGAAAAGAAGCCCTGCTCAGTGCGCAGATTGAGGGAACTCAAGCAACTTTGGAAAATTTATTTGAATATGAGAACAATATCCCCTTAAAAAACATGCAAGATGTCAAAGAAGTGGTGAATTATATCAAAGCGCTCAGGCATGGGATGAGCCGGCTCGAAGAGTTTCCCATGAGCATTCGGTTGATCAAAGAAATCCATCAAATCATACTAGAAGAGACGCGGGGCCAAGACAAAACACCCGGTGAGTTTAAGCGGTCGCAAAATTGGATTGGTTCTGCAGGATCGACCTTGGCCACAGCAAGTTTTATTCCTCCACCGCCAAAAGAAGCAATGGATGCGATGGGAGACTTAGAGCTGTATTTACATAAAGACTCTGATCTTCCTTTGCTTGTGAATTGTGCACTCGTTCATTATCAATTTGAGACGATCCATCCTTTTCTAGATGGAAATGGTCGTGTAGGACGGTTATTAATCACATTTTATCTGTATTGGAAAAAAGCACTGCAATACCCGTTGCTCTATTTGAGCTATTATTTCAAAATCCATCGTCAAGAATATTATGACCGATTAAATCTGGTTCGGGAAAAAGGAGATTTTGAACAGTGGGTAGAGTTTTTTCTGAAGGGTATAGTATGGACCTCTGCGTCTTCCATGAACTGTATACGCAATATCCTGTTGCTCAAAGAAAAACATAAAAAATGGCTCATTGAGAAAAGAATTGCAACCCCCTATGCAGTTGCGCTATTGGATTATCTCGTTGA
>JACQAR010000026.1 GCA_016194825.1 Chlamydiia bacterium | reverse complement strand
TCAGCGGAAAAAGAACGATTTTAGCAAACAAATGAGGTTATGCAAGAGGTCTAATATCCATTTTTTAAAAACGCTACGCTACCTGACATTTATAACGTAGAATTGCCGCATGAAAACCATCTCTACTGGCCAGCTTTAGATGTCGATCTCGATGTGGAGATTTTGCAAAACCCACACCACTTCCCCCTGATTTCTCAGGGAAAACCTTGAGAGACCTCTCGGAAAGGCCTCCCTCTTACTCCCAGAGGGCGACGGCGGTGGCGTAATCGACGGAGTGGCTAATTGCCACCAGGATTTTGGGATTCTGGAAGCGGCGCATGAGTCGATCGGAGAGAAAGACCATCGGCTTGCCTAAATCATCATTCAAAATCTCTAGGTCATGCCAAGAGACTTCAGCGCCAAAGCCTGTTCCGAGCGCCTTCGCAATGGCCTCTTTGGCTGCAAAACGCCCGGCAAAGTGCGGCACCGGATCTTGGAACTTGTAGCAATAGTCTTGTTCGCGCTGCGTGAAGAGGCGGTTGAGGAAATGTAGGCCGTGCCGATCGATGCTGATGCGCATCCGGGCGATCTCAATGATGTCATTGCCCAACCCCTTGGTCATTGTTCCTCTTCCTCATCTTCATAATCGGGTGTATGGGAGTACTTTTCTTCATCGAGTGCATTGCAGAAGATCATCCGTCCTGAAGAAGTGTGTTTCACAGAAAGTACCTGTACCTCGATCATTTCTCCAATATATTGACCGCCCCCATTCACGACAACCATTGTTCCATCTTCGAGATATCCCACCCCTTGGCGCGGCTCTTTGCCGTACCTTTGGATCTTGATCCGGATCTGTTCGCCCGCTTGCATGAGTGGCTTGAGAGCGTTAGAAAGGGCGTGGAGATTGATGATCCGTACTCCTTCGAGTGATGGGATTTGGATCCGGTTGATATCGGCTGTTAAGATATTGGCATCGATCAGACGGGCCAGACGGACAATTTTCCCCATGCTATCGCGCACTTCTGGGAAATCGGTGTCGTTGTAGCGAAGCTCTAGACCTGATAGGGCTTCAAGCTTTTTCAATACATCGAGTGAGCGCTTCGCGCGGCTCCGCACGATCTCATCTGTCACTTCTGCTTGTGCGTAAAGATCCTTCACCAGAAAGCGGGGGAGGATGAGCTGGTGATCCAAGAGGCCTAATGCTGCGACGTCGAGAATGCGGGCGTCGGCTAATACAGAACCATCGAGCAGAAGATCTTTCTTTTTGTGCGCCTCCATTGAGAATTTGACGAAAGGAATGCTGACATAAAATTCATCGGCCGCTCGCAGCGACATGAGTGTGCCTAGGTAGATGCCGAATAGGAAAAGGACAATTTTTAGGATTTCCAAGGATTTGGGTGCCAGATGGATCGAAGCGGTGCTGAGATCGAGAATCGACGATAAAATCAGAACAAGCGCCTGTCCCATGAGATAGCCAAAGAAGAGACCGACAATGGCAATGTTGAATGCGCGCAGATTGAAGCGCTTGAATAACAGATCAAATCCGATGAGAGCGAGTCCCACCAGAAGTCCCAAGCTGACACCCGCCAGAAGATTCGTGTGGGTATAGCCGCCGGGCCCTGAGACCATGTAGGTAGTGAGAAAAAAGACGGATAAAATCAGAAAGAAGGTGCGCGTGAATGCAAGCGCCAGATTCATAACAGATCTCCTCTAGATATATACTGCTCGTGATTCAAAAATCGGTTCTGCCGGCGTCGGACAGCCACCGCTTTTGAGCCCGTCTGCATCGCTCAACTTATGCAAGTTGAGCTGTTTCGACACCGGCTTCGCCTGGCTCAAAATCGGGGCGCCTCCTTGGCATCTCCCGATATTTGAATCTCTCTCAGAATAAATCCTATGAATTTTAGCTTAGGAATAAATTTTTTGTCGATATATAGAGCATTTGCTATACTTTTTGCCATGACACATCGACAATGGATTGCCACAGCTGGTTTTCTGTGGTTTTTGATCGGAGTATTACTGACCCTGAAAGGGATTTACTGGATGGGAGAGGCTATAGAGAGCACGAATTCCCTCTCTTTTCGCTATCAAGAAACATTCGGAACTGTGCATCAGACAGCCACTGTGTTTACCTCGATCGCTCTTCTCATCGGATGGGCAAAAGGGCGGTTTGTTCTTTTCAAAACAGTGAGAAGAGTGGCCCAAAGGATCCTGGCTCTACAGCCTCCGATTGCTTTGACCCAAGCTTTTTCGAAAAGTTACTGGTTTCTGATCGGCGGCATGATGGCATTGGGCATGGGGATGAAAGCGATCTCGATGCCCGAAGATGTCCGAGGATGTATCGATCTGGCGGTGGGGACGGCACTATTGCAAGGCTCTTTGTACTATTTTCGGATGGCGAAAGCGACGCTGAACCTATCTCAGTGAAGATCAATCACCACAGAGAAACACACTGATTTCTTCTCTGTGGTGATTCTTTAAGATTTGCGCAACAGGTCTATTTATGGTACTTAGAGCCTTTTTGGATCTCTAGGGCGCGGTAGAGCTGCTCTACCAAGATCAGTCTGGTCATTTGGTGCGTAAAAGTGAGTCGAGAAAGACTCCATCTCCACATCGCGTGACGCAAAATGTTGTCGGAGAGGCCTTCCGCTTCTCCAATGACAAAGCTGAGCCTCGATCCTGCCTGGACCCAGAGTGATGCGAGTTTGCGGCTGAGCGCTTCGCTCGATACAAGATCGCCTTGTACATCGAGCGCTATGAGATGTTTTTCTTTAAGACACGCCTCTTCAAGCGCATCGGTCAAGACCCACTCGATATGGAGATGAGCGGACAGTCTTTTTTCATATTCTGCTAGAGCCTCTAAGAGCCACTGTTCTTTGGTGCGGCCTTGGCTTAAAATCTTCGCTTTGAGCATACTCGCGATATGATTGATACTGCTCGTGATTCAAAAATCGGTTCTGCCAGCGTCAGACAGCCACCGCTTTTGAGCCCGTCTGCATCGCTCAACTTATGCAAGTCGAGCTGTTTCGACACCGGCTTCGCCTGGCTCAAAATCGGGGCGCCTCCTTGGCATCTCCCGGTTTTTCAATCTCTCCCAGTATACTGGGACCCAAAGCCCGAAGCATTCACCATTCCCGGGCTCCATTTGCCCATCCTTTGGTATGGAGTGCTCTTTGCTCTGGGATTTGCCCTTTCCTTTCCCATCTTTATACCACTTTTGACCCGTTTTTTTCTCGCCTATCATCAATCAAAAGATGTATTGAAGTGGCGCAAGGTCGCGACCACGACAGCAGATCGGCTCACCTTATATATTGTCTTGGCCACTGTCATCGGAGCGAGGTTAGGGCATTTTCTCTTCTATGAGTCTCCTTCTCGCTATTTGTCTCATCCCATGGAGATCTTGCAGATCCGAGAAGGGGGATTGGCCAGTCACGGTGCGGTGATTGCGATCATACTCGCACTTGTTTGGTTTGCCAGGCGCTACAAAATAGAGGGGCTGGACTGGCTCAAATTGCTCGATCTGATTGCAGTTCCCGCGGCTCTTGTGGGTTGCTGCATCCGCTTGGGCAATTTCATCAACCAAGAGGTTTTGGGCACGCCCTCGACCCTTCCGTGGGCGGTGCTATTTGGCCATCCAGCAGATGGGCAAGTAGAATATGTCCCGCGACATCCGGTCCAGATCTATGAAGCTCTGTTTTACTTAGGTGTGTTTTTTGTCCTGTGGCGCCTGAGCCACCGCCTCTTTTTTTTATTGCAGCGAGGCAAATTGGTGGGTCTCTTTTTGATCTTGATTTTTGGTTTTCGGTTTTGCATTGAATTTTTCAAAGTCGAGCAGAGCCATATCTATGCCTCGCATTGGATGACGATGGGGCAATTGCTGAGCATCCCGGTATTTTTGTTGGGAATCGTTTTCTTTTTTTGGGAGAAGCGATAATCTGAAGTTATGGCAACCCCCTGGATCTCGATGTCGATGCAGCCTCGATCGACCGTTCGGTTGATTGTCGAGGTGCAACCTCGCTATGGGATCCTGTATCTTTCCACGCTTTATGCTCTCCAAGCCTTTTTCTATGCGGCGAACTATGCATCGCTTGCTCTCAGTTTCTCAATGCCAAAGATCTTGCTCGCCTCTTGCTTGATGAGCCCTGTGCTTGGGATGATCTGGCTCACTTTCATGAGCTATGTGTTCCAATGGACGGGAAGGCTCTTAGGTGGCACGGCCAAACAACTTCACCTCGCTTCTGCTTTGGCCTGGTCCAAACTCCCGCAGCTGCTCTTCATTCCCTTTTGGCTGGCCTATCTGTTCTTTTATCCTGAAGAGGTGTTCATTCTTGGAGCCGGGGAGCCTTCGCCCATTCTCCTTACAGCGCTTGCTTTTGGGATTGGTCTCTGGTCGCAGCTATTGCGCATCCAGGCCCTCAGAGAGCTGCAGGGTTTTAGCTTCCTGCGGGCTCTCGTCAATGCTGCTTTGGGATGGTTTATGGGAGTCATTGCCTTCTTTGGGGCGTTTTGTCTATTACGATTTTTTGCTGTGTAATAATAGATTAATATTTATTAACTTGAGATGTTTAAAAGTTAATTCTTGTTAAATATAATTATTTATTAATATAATAAAACTAACGAGAGGATTCGGGCGCCTCTAATGACTCGGCTGAGCTACAGGTGTAATGATCGGTAAAAGGACCCCTGAAAAGGGCCCTTTTACAACCGCAAATAAGAGTCGTTAGAGGCACCCGAATGTTCTGGGAGGAACTATGAATCCATGGAGAACGATGTGGCTGCAACCGCGCGCTACCATCCGTTCCGTTATTGCTGAAAACCCGAAAAAATCGCTCTTGGCTTTGGCTGCTATCTATGGATTTTCCAG
>JACQAR010000101.1 GCA_016194825.1 Chlamydiia bacterium | reverse complement strand
CAAGAAGAAGCTGGGCCACTTCGCATTGTAGCTGAATTGCAAAAGCTGCTATCTGAAAAGGCCGCCATCGAGACAGCACTCGAGGGCCTAGAAGCCAAGGCCCATCACCGCAAAAGCCTGGCCGATTGGGTATATGAGTTAGCGTAAAATTGACGAGCCATAAGTTTTTAGAAATAAGGCCTTTACGAGAAGAAACTGCAAAATTACATTCATTTTGGAAAAATGAGCTTAAAAATTCCAAAACCGGTGGAAAATTGCAAAAATACATCCGGCGCCTCGAGCGGTTACAGATAGAGGGGATTTCTTGTTGTTCTGTGGAGGAATTTTTGTTGCAGCTCAGACCAGATCAAACGATTTTTTCCCTTTCGTAACAAACGGCTATTTTGCAAAATGAGATTGGGTAATGAGAGCTCGCTTGTGCCCGTGCCTCTGCCTGTGCCCTTGCCCAGTTCAGGCCGCAGGGACTGAACTTTTACGAGATTGGAGGATCGCATCATGCAAAAACAGACCTATCACTTCATCGGAATGGGCGGCATTGGAATGAGCGCCCTGGCTCGCATTTTGCTGCAACATGGACATGAGGTACAAGGAAGCGATGCTTCTGCTAGCACCCTTCTCGAGGAGTTGCAAAAAGAGGGCGCCACGGTGCGCGTTGGCCAGCAAGAGGGGGGCGTTCCTCCTCATGCAACGGTCGTTTATAGCACCGATATCAAAGAACACAATATCGAGTTTGTCTCTGCGAAAAAAATGGGACTTCCGATGCTCCATCGCAGCGATCTTTTGGCCCGGCTCATGCTGGAAAAAAAACCTCTTCTCGTCACAGGAACGCATGGTAAAACGACCACGAGCGCCCTTCTTGCGCATGTCCTGATCGAAGCAAAGCTTGATCCTACGTTTGTTGTTGGTGGGATTCTCCATTCTCTCCAGTCAAATGCCAGAGCAGGGAAAGGGGACTATTTTGTAGCAGAGGCCGATGAGAGCGATGGTTCCTTTTTAAAAACCGCTGCCTTTGGTGCGATCGTCACGAATTTGGAAAATGACCATCTCGACTTTTGGAAAACAGAAGCTGCGCTTGATGCTGCGTTTGGCGCTTTTTGCGCCCAGGTCAAAAAATCGGAGCATCTGATCTGGTGCTATGACGATGAAAGGCTCGCTGCATTGCGTCCCAAGGGGATTTCGTACGGTTTTTGTATGGGAGCCGATTGTCGCATTGTATCGCATGAACAAACGGAGCAGGGCAGCCTTTTTGATCTTTTATACGAAGGTCATCTGTATCGGCGCATTCCGGTCGCTCTTTATGGTCGTCACAATGTCCTCAATGCTGCTGCTGTTTTTGCCCTTTGTTTGAGTTTAGGCATTCCAGAAGAGCAGATCCGGCAAGCGCTCCAGAGTTTTCGTGGCACCCATCGCAGGTTAGAATTCAAGGGAGAGGCCCACCGATTGAAGATGTACGATGACTATGGCCATCACCCGACCGAAATTGCTGCGACCCTGAGAGCTCTGCGCGACCACATCCGAGAGAGAAGGCTCGTCGCTATTTTCCAACCCCACCGCTTCACCCGCGTCCGTGACCAGATGGACCATTTTGCTACCTCTTTTGCCGATGCCGATCTTGTGTTAATGACCGATATCTACAGCGCAAGAGAGGCGCCTATTGAAGGAGTCACTACTGAAATCCTCTTTGAAAAAATGAAGCAGACGCTCGGTGCAAAACTCCACTATTTGCCACGTGCCTCTCTCGAGAGAGAGGCAGCTGAGTGGCTGCAGCCCTTTGATGTGGCCATTACAATCGGGGCGGGGGATGTGACTCATGCAGGAAAACCGATCTTGGATCATTTTGCGAAAAGAGCTCCCAAATACACCATCGGCGTTCTTTGTGGAGGCACCTCGGTAGAACATGAGGTCTCTTTGCGCTCTGGCAAGACAGTAGTCGACGCTCTAGACCGTACGCTTTGTGATGTGAAGCTATTTCGCATTGATAAAGAGGCATGGACCAAGCAGATTGCGATCCTGCACAATATCCCAACCGCACCTTTTATCGAGATCGATCGACTCCAGTTTATGCGCGATCCGAAAAAGCTGCTTCAGCAAATCGCGGAGAGACACATCTCTTATCCTATCTACGTCAAGCCTGTCCATTTGGGGTCAAGTATTGCTGTCAGCCGTGCGATTACGCCTGATGAGGTGATTACTGCGGCAAAAGAGGCCTTCCGCGTCGATGATCACATCCTTGTAGAACAAGAGATCCGCGGGCGGGAGATCGAGGTGTCTGTATTAGGCAACGATTATGTCCGAATCGCCGCTCCAGCAGAAATGATGAAGAGCGGCTTGTACACCTACGAGATGAAATATGGAAATCAGCCGATTGAGAAAAGAATCCCAGCACCGATCACGGAAAGCCAGCTGGGCATTTTGCGAGAGCTGACCCACCGAACCTATGTAGCGCTGCATGGCCAGGGATTGGCGCGGATCGACTTTTTCCTTGATGAAGAGGGGCATTTTTGGCTCAATGAAGTCAACCCGTTCCCCGGCTTTACTACGGCGTCGGGCTATCCCAAAATGTGGGCTGCCAGCGGACTCACGATCCAACAGCTCTGTGAGGAATTTTTGGTGTTGGCCCTGCATAAGAGCCGACGGCAGGCCACACTGAGAGGATCTCCATGTGGACCATGAGACAGGCGCTGTGGTGTCTTATCGGCTCCACGCTTGTCACCTTCTTGCTCAGCCTAGCTGGGTGGTGCATCTGGAGAAATATCCGGCATCACCATCTCAGAGATCCCCGCTACCGCCTCCAGGCCATCGTGCAAACAGGTCCTGAAAAAGAGGCTCTCAAGACTGCCTATCTCGCCCAGCAGTTGGGTCTTTCGGTCGATCGCCCCCTCTCTTTGTATGCCTTCAACCTCAAAAAAGGGTGCGAGCGACTTTTGGCCTCCCCTCTCATTGCAAAAGCCTCTCTCAAGGCGATTTTCCCCGCTACCCTCTACGTGGATTACGAAGTGCGCAAGCCGTGCGCCTATCTGCAAGATTATGAGAATATCGCGCTCGATCGAGAGGGGTATCTATTCCCCGTCTCTCCTTTTTTTTCTCCCAAAGAGCTGCCGGAAATCTATCTCGGGCTTCCTCCCTTCGGATCCCCTCCCGATCGATGGGGGAGAGCAGGGGGAGAGTGGAACCGGCCTTTGCGCAATGCCCATTTCCAGCTTGCCATGGATCTCTTGTCTTATTTGGAGAAAGTGCAGTGGAAAGAGGGGCTTAAGATCCAGCGGATCGATGTATCGAATGCTTTTCATGAGAGTTTAGGGATTCGGGAAGTGGTACTATTTACCGAAGAGACGCTCTGGATCCAAAGCCAGGGGCAAGAGGTGGTGTGCACTTTTCCCAAAATCCTGCGCCTTTCGCCCAAGGATTATGCCCATCAGATCGACCATTTTCTCGCCCTCAAAAAAGGGATGGTCGACGGGTATCGTCGCCAGATTGCACAAAGTCCTGATGTGAAAGTGGGGCAGTTTGCCCCCCGCATCATCGACTTGCGCATTCCCCAGCTCGCCTTTATTGAGAATCAATAAATTATATGGTATTATGAGCCAATTGCAAAACTCATTTACCCGGCAAAATCGCCCTTTTGTGGCCATTGCCGTTCCTTTTCCTCACCCAACCCACTAGGGGTTGGCCTCGTCAAATGAACCGTGGCAGCTTTGCTGCCACTCGGAACTGGCCT
>JACQAR010000099.1 GCA_016194825.1 Chlamydiia bacterium | reverse complement strand
GCCACGAACATAGCACGAAGGAATGTCAAGAAGAGATGCTCCATAGCGACCCTTCTCGGGTCGTGAGCGCTTGGGGTCTGGAGCAGAAAGACCGAGCCTGTACCCGGGCGCTCGATTGGTTTTTGTCTCTTTATGGAGCCGAAGCGGGCAATTTGGCTTTAAAAATGCTCTCGTTTGGCGGGTTTTACATTGCGGGTGGAATCGCTGCGCATTTAGTCGATCGGATGGCATCGGGAGATTTTCTGCCATCCTTTCGGAATAAAGGGAGATTCGGCGCTCTTTTAACCTCGATGCCGGTTTGGGTTGTGATGGATGATAATGCTGCTTCTTTGATGGGAGCAGCTATCTATGCAAAGGAGCGGCATGAATCCTGAAAAAGAACGTCTTCACGAAAGATCTAGTCGCCCTTTTGCCTTTGTCCGCCCTCTGGATCCATGGGAAAAGTGGGGGCCTTATGTTGCAGAAAGAGGATGGGGCACCGTCCGAGAAGATTACAGCCCGGATGGCAGTGCGTGGAATTACTTTACTCACGATCATGCTCGCTATCGCGCTTTTCGCAGATGTGAAGATGCGATTGCGGGGATCTCGGATCGGTTCCAGGTTCTTCTATTTGCCCCTGTCTTTTGGAACGGACAAGATCCCATTCTCAAAGAGCGCCTGTTTGGAGTGAATTCGTATGAGGGAAATCATGGCGAGGATGTGAAAGAGTACTATTACCACCTCGACGCGACACCCACTCACAGCTACTTAAAATACCTGTATAAATATCCCCATGCAGCTTTTCCTTATGACCGATTGGTGGAAGAAAACCAAAAACGGAGCAGCGACGATCCCGAATATGAATTGGTCGATACAGGCGTTTTTAAAGAGAACAACTACTTCGATATCTTCATTGAGTATGCAAAAGCAGATACGGAAGATCTTTGTATCCAGATTACAGCGATCAACCGCGGTACACAAGCGGCACCTTTGCATTTATTAGCGCAACTTTGGTTTCGCAATCAGTGGGGCTGGCGGGAAACGAGGGGGTCTCAGCCTGAAATCACCCTAGAAAAAAGCGAAAAGGGAGTTCTCTGTGTCAAAGCCGATGATACGAAAATGGCCTCTCCCAGTTTGTTGAACATGGATTACCATTTAGGGGCTCGCTATCTTTATGGTCCCGATCCAGGCTCTCCCCTATTCACCAATAACGAAACAAATGAAGAACTTTCCTCTGGAAAACCCAGCGTTTCTCCCTATGTAAGAGATGCATTCCACCGCTACTTGATTCAAAAAGAGAAAAAAGCGATCAACCCCAAGCAAAAAGGAACGAAAGCGGCTCTTCACTATTTCTATCCTGAAGTTCTTCCTAAAAAACAGATCGTCTTATCCCTTCGCTTGACACACAAACCAATGAAAAACCCGCTGGTTGATGTCAGGAGAGTGGTAGAAGAGAAAAGAAAAGAGGCGGATCTCTTTTACGAGTCGATTCTTTCGTCCAAGGCTAGCGAGGAAGAAAAAGCCATTCAAAGACAAGCCCTGGCTGGCATGATCTGGGGCAAGCAGATTTACATCTTTGATGTGGGCAAGTGGCTGCAAGGAGAAAATCCCAAAGATCCGCCCCCTCCTTCGCATAAAACCATTCGCAATGTGCACTGGAGGCACATCGCCTCTTTGAGAATCATTTCGATGCCCGATAAGTGGGAGTATCCTTGGTTTGCGGCCTGGGATCTCACGTTCCATACGATCGTGCATGCGTTAGTCGACATCGAGTTTGCCAAGCACCAGCTCTGGATGTTGTTTTTCGATCAATTTCAGCACCCCAATGGTGCGATTCCTGCCTATGAATGGGAATTCAGCGATGTGAATCCTCCGGTGCAAGCATGGGGAGCTTTGAAGCTATTCGAGTATGAAAAGAAAAAATTTGGCCGGGAAGATTACCTCTTTTTGGAGCGGTGTTTTCACAAGCTCCTGCTCAACTTTGCCTGGTGGATCAATAAAGTCGATAGTTTGGGGAATAACGTCTTTGAGGGCGGCTTTCTTGGGATGGATAACATTGGCTTTACAGACCGATCTGAAAAGCTCCCTTCCGGTTTTCTGCTCGATCAGACAGACGGCGCGGGTTGGATGTCGCATCTTTGTCTCAATTTGATGCGGATTGCGCTGACGTTAGCCAAAAAGAACCCGATCTATGAGAGTCTCGGGGTGAAATTTTTTCAGCACTTCATCTACATCACAGCCTCGATGCGCAAAGGATACTGGCGCTCTTACGATATGTGGAATGAAAAAGATGGGTTTTTCTACAGCGTTCTTCGCTATCCAGACGGAAGGATTGAACAGACGCCTGTTCGCTCATTAGTCGGGGTAATCCCTTTCTTTGCCTGTGATGTGTGGGATGAAAAAGAGTTGCAGTCATTCCCAGAATTTTACAGCTCCTACAAATGGTTTTTGGAAAAGAGAGCTGATTTGGCCGACAAATGCATCCAAACCATTCCGCATGAATCGACGTCCATGCATCTTTTCGGCCTGCTGAGCGCCACGGAATTGAAACGGTTTCTCGGCTACATTTGGGATCCAAAAGAATTTCGCTCTGACTACGGCCTGCGCAGTCTCTCTAAGTACCACGAGAAGAATCCCGCACATCTTCACAACGTGACCCTGACTTATGAGCCTGGCGAAGCAAAAGAGCGGATCAAGGGAGGCAACTCCAATTGGCGCGGCCCTGTCTGGTTCCCCCTCAACTACCTCTTGATTGACACGCTCCATCGACTCAGTCATGCCTTCAAAGATACTCTGAAAATCCAAGTAGGTCAGGAACCGGCTGTGACTCTGTCGCAGATGGCAGATGCGTTTGGGGAAAAGCTCTTGAACCTCTTCAAGCGCGATGCAAAACAACAGAGACCGTATTTAGGCGATGTCGATCTTTTTCAAAACGACCCTCATTTCAAAGACTACTTTTGGTTTTACGAGCACTTCCATGGCGATACAGGGCGCGGCTTAGGTGCTTCCCACCAAACCGGTTGGACCGGCCTCATCGCCAAAATCATCGATGAGCTGCGAATGTAAAGCCGCTTTACATTAGACAACCGCTCTTTATTTAAAATAAGGGTTTTTCACGTTTTCCCAATGAAAAACTGGCATGAATATCACGTTTTTCCAACGAATAACGTGATTTTAATCCAGAAAAAAGTTACCTTGAGGGTATGAAAAGAGATATTTATGAAAAACTGGTGGAATGGAAGCGATCGACTAGACGTAAGCCATTGGTATTAAATGGGGCCAGGCAGGTAGGGAAGACCTACGCTCTCAAGCATTTTGGGAAAACCTCTTATGAGAAAGTGGCCTATCTCAACTTTGAAAAAGATCTAAAGCTGGGCCAGTACTTTGAAGAGACTTTGGATCCTAAGCAGTTGATCAAAACCCTCAGTATCCATACCGAGGTGGATATTGAACCTCATCGCACCCTTCTGATTTTCGACGAGATACAGGAATGTCCCAATGCTCTCAATAGTCTAAAATACTTTTGCGAAGAGGCTAATGAATACCATATCGCCGCTGCTGGATCTCTTCTGGGTGTCAAAATAGAGAGGGAAAAGGGGTTCCCGGTGGGAAAGGTCAATTTTCTGCATCTGTACCCCCTGAGTTTCTTTGAGTTCTTAACGGCAATGGGACAAGAAAGGACGAGAGAGTTTTTAGAGGGATATTCCACTTATGATCCCATTCCCAATCCACTGCATGGAAAATTAATCCAACTTCTTAAGTACTATTTATTTATAGGTGGAATGCCCGAAGCAGTGGCTGAATACGTCAAGTCGGAAACATTGTCTACTGTTCGAGAAGTGCAGTTAGAGATCCTCAATGCTTATGAGAGGGATTTTGCCAAACATGCACCCAGCTCTGAAGTGATGAAGATCACCGTTGTCTGGAAACAGGTCCATCGGCAACTGGCCAAAGAGAACAAAAAATTTATTTTTGCAGCAATTCGAAAGAGTGCCAGAGGGCGTGAATTCGAAGAGGCCATTCAATGGCTTATGGATGCTGGGCTGATCTATAAAAGCCATCTCGTTGAGACGCCCAAATTTCCCTTAAGCGCCTATGCCGATCAAAACGCCTATAAAATCTATTTATCCGACGTGGGCTTATTGGGAGCGCAAAGCAGCCTTTCTGCACAAACCATTATCGATGGCAATCGCCTTTTCATGGAATTTAAAGGGGCTCTTACGGAGAATTACGTGGGGCAAGAATTGAAGGCTACGCAAGGAAAAGAGGCCTATTATTGGACCAGCGAAGGAATTGCCGAAATTGATTTCCTCTTAGAATCGGATCACGATATTTATCCCATCGAGGTTAAGTCAGGTGCGAGTGCAAAGAAAAAGAGCCTTTTAGTCTACTATCAAAAATACACACCCTCCAAATTGATCCGTGCTACGGCAATGAATCTAAAGCACGACGGAGAGATCTATAATTTCCCGCTCTACCTGGTCTCACGCATTCCGATTTAGAGACCTGAAACTTTTTATTAACCCGGCATGCAAATAAGAGACGAGGCAGTTGCAAAACTGCTTTGCCATATCAATCCTCTCTCGTCAGCCATAGTTTTACTATGGCTTCCTCGTTCGTAACGCAGACTTTGTCTGCTTTGATCTGGCTTTGCCTCGCTAGCGCCATTTGTCTCTTATTTGCATGCCGGGTTAATATTGAGATAGGTTCTGCTAATAAACCCCTGGTTTATAGTTATATCGCTCCCAGTAGAGGGTTTGGTAGAGCGATTTGCCTGTGTAGGCCATAGCGCCGACGTCGCGTAGCCAAGCAGCCATGGCGTACTGGATGCGGGTGCGGCTCGATTTGTTCATGAAAAGGTCGAGCGGCATCGAAATGGAAAAGCCCTTGTCGTAGTACCGATGTCCGTTGACGATGTCATTGCCATTGGTGAGTGTGTACCAGATGCCCACTCGCAGCCCGCTTGTGAAGGTGCGCCCTCCTTCGAACCGAATTCCTTTATCGCGGGCGAGAAATTGACCTGCTCGGATCCGAAAATCGAGATTGAAGGGCTTATAATCATAGTAAAAGTCGACAAAGTACTGCACGCCTGTATAAGGAAAGTACATGGGTCCATTGTTGGTGAGCTGGCGCACTTTGTATTGAAAGCCCAATCCATAATACTGCCGCTTGAGAAGGCTGGCTGCTTCAAATCCAATGGCCCAGTTGCTGTTGACGGGATAGTAGAGCGTTTCAAGAGCAGCTCCGGCATAGGCACTTTCAAAATATCCAGTGGCCAGGCGGGAGAACCACCCTTGGCCCCAATTGAAACTTTTTTGGAGATAGGCTTGATCGAGATGGAAGGAGCTGGATTGATGGTAGCGGATCGTATCGGTTCTTACATTGACAATCCGAGAGGGATTGTGAAAATCTTGGGCTGCAAGGTTTTTCGCGCTAGAGAGCGCGGTCACGCTGCCGTTGATGCTGTAGAAAAACTGGTTGAAGAGATACCCTTCAGCGCCTAACACAAAACCTGTTTCATATTTCAATTTCCCGCGACTGCTGCCAAAAAACGTGAGAAACCAGGGGCGGAATGTCAAAATCCAGATCGCTTTATTGCGGTGGAATAGCCGAGCGGCTTCATAGGGATTGGGCGAAGAAGAAGCTTCCCGCATAGGGGCGATCACGCGGAATTCATTATCGCCAAGAATTTGGTCTCGGTACCGGTTGAGATCTTCAATGCGAAAGCGGTATTCATGCTCGACGACACCATCTGCCTCGAGAACCACGGTGACTGTGCGTAGGTTGGAGGGGACAAGCGAGCTCAGCATATGTTGCAAGCGGCGGCGCACCTCCTCTTCTTCGCGATAGCGGACGTTGATGACCTTCATCCATAAATCATCTATGCCATTAGGACCGGGAACGAGGTAGAGGCTATACAGATCCAGCCCTTGTTCTTTGAAAGCGAAGGCAAATTCTTGGGCCATCTCTTCTCGTTTGCGCAAAAGTCCCAACGGTTCCGTGTCAATAGGCGCTGCATAGACAGGCACATCGTATATTTTGGGGAAAAATCCCTTCGAGCTGCCGAGATTGTAGTGAATAGAAGCGGCCGCTGCCCAGTCAGTGCCGCGCAAGCTGCTGGCCGAAAGATGAAACAGATCCCACAACTTCAACTGCACACCGGCATTGATGCGACTTTTGACGATGCGTCCCTTATCGTGTTCAAAGGCGTGTTTTTTATAGTCATTGGCGTCGTACTCGGCCACAAGGCTCAAATCTTTCCAAAGGTACTTGGACTTGCGAAAAGGGGTCCAAGCGAGCCCTCCGAAGAAGCCGTCAAGGCGTCCATTGCCCCAACCGAGTGTCGCTTCCAAGTTGTAGGAGAGAAATTCTTGGGTTGCAGCAAGATAAAAGGAACTAAAGTGGCAGCTTCCCATGAAGTCATTGACGCCGAGAGCGAAATCGGGGATGAAGGGAAACCCATCCTCTTTTCTTAGAAAAATAAATTTGAAGTTGGCGGCTCGATCGGCTTGGTTTCCGAAGCCGAGGTGCCCAAAGCAAACGTCGGGAAGGTGTTGATAGACCCAATAATTGCCTGTTGCTTCGAGGTGATCGAAGAACTGAAAGCCTAAACTCCAAATTTGATACGGAGGGACGTGGGCAAATCCGAACCCGAGAGCTCCCGATTTGTAAGTGCGAGCAGAGGGCATATTGAAATACCCTCCTTGGAGTTGGTAGTTGATGAGGAGGGGCAGGCTGTCCTGGATCGTTCGATCGATCCTATGGACAATTTCGAGCTCTTGGAACAGTCGATCGGAATCAGATAAAGCGATCGACTCGGCGCCAAATAAGGGGAGAGCAGCAAGGATAAAAAAGCACTTTCTCATGAGTACGGATAGACTCACAGAAGCGTAGAGTTGGCCCTGATTTCTTGCAATAGACTCTTATGCGAACCTTCCGTATACTGATTGGGAAATGGCATATTTAAAAGATTTTCGAGACCGAATTCAAAATAACGATTACCCAGGGTTCTTAAAAATCTGGGAAGAATATTGCTACGGCGATCAACCCGACGGAGAGGAGATGGCCGCTGTATTGGAAAGCGTCAAAAATTCCGATTTGGCCAAACATTTCGGTGTCCATGTAGAGAGAATTCTCCCTTTGTGGAGACAGCTGAAGAACCCCGCGCAGGAGTTGGCTGTATTGCGGCTGATCTTCGATCTACAGGGGACAAACAGCGAAGAATTGGCCGATCTGGGAACCGAATATCTCAAGACGCATTATGCCGACGACCCCCTTTTGCATGAAAAACTTCGCCTCATCGGATTGCGTAACCGAGAACGCTTTCAAGGCGCCATTCGGAACTTTGAGCTCTTGACGCATATGAAGAAAGGGAATTTTGTCTATCACCTTTCTGGATGGGGAACTGGAGAAATTTTAGATGTCTCTTTGGTTCGCGAAGAGCTTTCCTTGGAATTTGAACAGGTCATTGGAAGCCAGCATTTCTCTTTTGAAAAAGCATTCCGTACGCTCCTCCCTCTCCCTCCGGATCATTTCTATGCAAGACGATTTGGTGATCCAGATCAACTCGAAAAAGAGGCTCGTGAAAATCCTGCGGAGGTCATCCGCCTTCTCCTTCGTGATTTGGGCCCAAAAACCGCTGCAGAAATTAAAGAAGAATTGGCCGATTTGGTGATCCCGCAACAAGATTGGAATAGATGGTGGCAAACAGCACGCGGCAAGCTGAAAAAAGATACGAAAATCGAATCGCCAAAAGAGCTGAAAGATCCCTTCATTCTTCGTACAGAAGATGTCCCCCACGAAGTGGCTCTCCATAAAGCATTGGAAGCAAAACCTGGTGTCAATGCCACGATCCAAATGGTCTATACCTTTTTGCGCGATTTCCCAGAGACGCTCAAAAACCAAGAATTTCGCACTTCATTGGAACGGAGGATGAATGAAATCTTGGCGCAAGAAGAGCTCAATGAGAGTCAAAAACTGCAAGTCCTGTTTTTCCTCCATGATTTAAAAGCCCCAGATATGCAGCAAAAGATCGCCAGCCAGATCGTGGAGATGCCAGACATTTCGAATGTGATCCGGAACATGGAAGTCATGACCTTCCAAAAACTGGCTTTACAACATGTCGAAAAGCAGCGCAAAGATTGGCAGGCGATCTTTTTTGACCTGCTTTTTGCCGTGGAACAAAACTTGCTCAGAGACTTTATCCTCAATGAGTTGGACATCCCTGCTCTGAAAGAGCCTCTCAAACAGAAGTTAAATTCGCTACTCATCCATCCTCTCTCCTACCCTGAGATTTTTGTTTGGTATTTCCAGAAGATCATCGATAAAAAATCCAACCTCCCCTTTGCCGATGCTGAGGGAAGAAATCGCTTTTTTGAAGGGCTGTTGATCCTTCTCGATCATCTGGAGCAAAAATCGCACTACCGCGATCTAGCGAAGAAAATTGTCACCATCATCACAGCAGAGCGGTATAGAATTGTTCGGGAGATCATCCAGCATTCGAGTCAAGAGGAGATGAAAGAGTATCTCTTGCTCGCAACAAAGTGTGAATCGCTCACTGATCACGACATCAAGATCCTCCACTCTTTGGCAGAAGTGGTACACCCTTCTTTGTCTCGGCTGCGCAAAGATAAAGATCGAGTCCATCCCGAGGAAAATGTCATTTGGACCACGCAAGAAGGGTATCAAAAGACACAGCAGAGGATCCAACAGATTGCAACCGTAGAAACGGTCCACAATGCGAAAGAAATTGAAGCTGCGCGCGCGCTAGGCGATTTAAGAGAAAATGCTGAGTTCAAAGCAGCTCTCGAGCGGAGAGATCGCTTGCAGTCTGAACTCAAATTTCTCTCCGATCAAATCGCAAAGGCGAGAATTTTAACTCCGGAAGATGTCCCCACAGATGAAGTGGGAGTAGGTTCGGTTGTCCATTGTCAAGATTCCAAAGGAGAACATCACCGTTTTACCTTACTTGGGCCTTGGGATGCAGACCCAGAGAGAAGAGTGCTCTCCTTCCAATCGAAGCTAGCACAGGCCATGAAAGGGAAAACAACGGGAGATCAGTTTGAGTTTCAGGGGGAAAAGTTTGCGATCACCGATATCCACAATTATTTTGATCAGAAAAGCTAAATTCCCTATCGTGGGGAATGTTTAGAAATTTCTTAGAGACCAATGGAAGAATCTTTTCCCACTGAGCTGGTAATAGCGAGCTCTAACATTCATAAAATCCGAGAATTGAGAGCAGGGAAATTGCAAGAAAAATCATTTGACAACTCCCAGAATCTTCAGGAGATATTCGGGACTCCATCCCGCGAGCTTTCTTTTATTGGGCACGCCCAACTTCTCTGATGTATCCGCCTTGAGTAATCCCAGGGCCATTTTC
>JACQAR010000100.1 GCA_016194825.1 Chlamydiia bacterium | reverse complement strand
GGCGGCAGCTCTTGCAGCAAGGGATCAAGGTCGCTAAAGATATCCCGATTGGCTGTATGATTGAAGTGCCGTCGAGCGCGATCATGTGCGATGCGATTGCACAGGAGACCGATTTTCTCTCCATCGGCACGAACGATCTCATCCAATATGTCCTTGCCGCTGACCGTAGCAATTTCAACACCTCCGATCTCTATTCTCCGATCCACCCGAGCATTTTCCGCCTGATCCAGTTGATTGTGAGCGCGGCGAACCGTGCAGGAAAGCCGGTGGTTGTGTGCGGGGAGAGTGCTGCCGATCCCCTCATGATCCCCATCTTCTTAGGCCTTGGCGTCCGGGAGTTTTCGGTCGCGTTCCGTCATATTCCTCTGGTAAAACACACCATCCGCAAGTGGCGGATTCTCGAGGCGTGCCGTCTTGCTGAGGGAGCTCTCGAGTATTCTTCTGCCCTCGAGCTCAAGAAGTTCTTAATTGCCGAAACAGCGCGATGAGCCTTGAACCTATCCGAATAAAAAGTTTCAGTCGATTTTGCGGTTCTTTTGAGCCAATTTTGAATCGAAAAGCGGCCAAAATAATCCCCAAAAGCGACGAAAAATTTTATTCGGATAGGTTCTTGGTGTCTATCGCTTATATGATTCTAGTTGTTGGACCCAGTAGTCAAGGTACAGTTTCTGTCCTTCAAAGCTACGCTGGCTGATCTCCGCATATTTTTGTTCCAAAAATGCTTCCGTGACTTCAGCCCAGTCTTGGACAATCACGACGGGGAGATCTGCATAGAGATCATCTAGGGAAGAGGTCTTTACGATGGGAATTGCGCCTACATAGAGAGCTTCCCAGAGTCTATGTGTATCTAGGCCATTGCCTCTGGGGCTGAGGACGAATTTGGAAGAGGCGACATCTTCTATGAAAGCCTCGTAGTCTTTCCGTTCCTGAACATAGGTAAATGGCTGATGGGCCAAAAGGGCATATACTCCTGGCCTCTCTACAGGGTACGACGTGAGGGAGAAATTGCAGTAAAGCAGATGCTTTTTCGACAATTGGCGCATCTTGACCCTTTGGAGGATCTCGACATTGCGCGGATTCCATTGCCGATTTTCCAAGCCAATGGGCAGAGGATGCAGCTTTTCATGAACAGTACCATCCGGATTTTGGGTGAACCAAGCCAAGATTTTGGGAGCTTCCAAGAGATCGCGGTATTGTCCTGGATAGGCGCGGTCCCCATTGTGCGTAACTAGGATATACGCGTTGCGAATCTGCGGATGAATTCTGGTGCAAAAGGCATCGAAAAAATCGCCGCTCACAAAAATCGTATCCCCGTGTCGGACCGCACTCGGGATGACTTTAAAAGGGAGCTCATCATAGGCATGAGTACAATAAGATCGGAAGGTATCTCCTGAGAGATAAGGTGCGATCGATCTTCGCACCGGATGGTGAAAAGTTACCGCTGTAGCAGTGCTAGCCAGGAACAAAATCGGCAATAGGAAAAGGAGGACGAATGAATCGGTTTGTTTTTTCATTAAATTCCTGGGATAGGTTCAAATTTAGGGAAAAGGAAAAGACCCAACTTTCTCTTCATCTTTATCAATGAGTGCGAGGGTCCCGTCTGTTTCTAGGCGTAGTTTTACCCAGCCGCAATTATCAATTCTAAAAGCTAGTTTATGGTTATAATCTAAAT
>JACQAR010000104.1 GCA_016194825.1 Chlamydiia bacterium | reverse complement strand
TTCAAAAGTTGGGAGTTTGGTAGTGTCTTTCGACCTGTGAGCATACCTAAAAGTCATAAGAATTAATGAAAGGATCTCAGTTTCCGTGCCCTTCTTGGTTGCTGTATTTTTTTAGGCAGGCGAGATCGTCGTATTCGTGGATGACGGGATTTACTGATCTGAATTCTTGCGCTATATCCTAATGCCTCGAGAATCGATAAAAAAGTAAGATAAGAAATCCCTTCCTTTTTTCCTGATTTGATTTCTTGAATGATGGTTGGGGACACTCCTGCTGCTTTAGCTAGAGTTCTTACTGGAATCTCACTTTTTTCAAGGATAGGAATGAGAATTTCTACGAGTACAAGTTGTCGGTATTCTTCATCAAATTTTCGACGTCGTTTTGCATCTTTCATTAACTGATCATAGGTAGATAGAGTGTCATTTTCCATAATATATTCCTCCTTCAACTCGGGCATCGTAGTCTTTCATGGCTCTTAAGGCCCTGTCTTTTTCTGACTGTGGGAGTTTGTCTTGTTTTTTTTCAAAGGCATTCGTCACCACAATCTTTTTCCCTTTGCGGAAAAAACATAAAAATCGATCCGGTTGTGGTTTGAATGCGTAGATTCCGTCGTCTTCATTTCGGAATTTTGTAATATTATTAATTTTTCCTCTTTCTCCCATAAGTTTGAAAAGTTTCATGACTTGATCTTGTCTATTATCATTTAGTTCTAAAAAATATTCTAAAGCCTGGCTTTTCATATCCTGATCGAAAAACCACTCGATGACGAAAGCTGATCCTTGATAGGCAATACGCTGCTTCACGGGTTCCATTGTAACAGATATATGGTACAATGCAAGTCTTTATTGAAGAGAAGCTGAATTTTTACGCCCGCAACGGGAGGGGCGGAGAAGGAAGAGGGAAAAAAGCAAACTTTTCTTAGCATGCCGATGAGTTCTGGTTGCCTGCTTCGGGCAACCAGAACTCATCGGTACTCAACTGAGCGAGCAAAGCGAAGCGAAGGCGAGAGATCGCCTATCTACTTTCTTAGACCGACTTTTATTCTCGGCGCAGATTCCCTTCGAGCTCGACAGCGGCAAAGCGCATGAGGGTGTCGTAGTGGCTGGGGTGTTTGGCGTCTGCTTCGACAAAGGCGGGAGTGGGGGTAGCCAAGGGGGCGATTGGTGCGGGCGGTGGAGGAGCGGGCTCTGGCTTCGGTGCGGCCAGCGTGGCTTGAGGACGAAAAGGGACAGGTTTGAGAGTAGGGGGAGGAATCCCAATAGGGTCGGGTTCCGGTGCTGGTTCTGGATCTGGCTCTTCGATCGGAGGCTGGAGCGTCGTCGGTTTCGGCTCGCGGGCAGGCTCTATTCCTTGCGCATCAGAAGCGAGGAGCGCCTCTTCGAGTTCAGTGAGTTTCTTGACGAGCACTTCGACGGGGATCCGGTTTTTGCTCCGGATGATGTGAAGCAGCGCGGCTTCCAGGAAAATACGGGGAGACAGACTCGAAGAAAAGCGGGCTTCTCCTTGGAGTAGATAGTCGAGGATATACAACGTTTGAGAAGCGGTGTAGAGCCCTGTCGCCTGTTGGTAGCGGGCTGCTATTTCGGAGGGCAGCGCTTTTTCACCGAGGGTCTTACAGAGGGCAATGATCCGATAATGTTCAATCAGCTGCTCAAAAAAATGGGCCATGTCTTTACCTGTCTGGTAAAGCTGGGCCACGAGCTCAAAGGCGTAGGCCGTTTTTAGCTCAGAAAAAGCTCTGTCGAGTGCAAACAGGCTCTCTTGGGGCATGAGGCCCAGCATTTGGCGCACCGTATTGCCGCTGACTTGGCTCTCTTGGGAAAAACAGAAGATTTGATCGAGGAGCGATTCGGCATCGCGCAAACTCCCGTCAGCAAAAGAGGCGATGAGATAGAGCGCCTCGGGCTCGATGGCACGGTTCAATTCGCGGGCAATCTGATCGAGCTTGGCGGTCATCTGTGGAATGGAGAGGCGATGCAGATCAAAGCGTTGGCAGCGGCTGAGGATTGTCGAGGGGACTTTATGAGGTTCTGTGGTCGCAAAGAAGAATTTGGCCTTTTCAGGAGGCTCTTCCAGGGTCTTGAGAAGAGCATTGAATGCCTCTTTTGTGAGCATGTGCACTTCGTCGATGATGTAGATCTTGTACTGGCCCGAGCTAGGGGCGTAGCCGACGGTTTCATTGATCTGGCGGATGTCGTCAATTCCGCGATTCGAGGCGCCGTCGATCTCGATCACATCGAGGCTCTGGCCGAACGCGATCTCTTGGCAAGAGGCGCATCGGCCGCATGGTTCGCAGTCGGTGCCTTTTTCTGGGCAGTTGAGCGCCTTGGCAAATAGGCGGGCCAGCGTCGTTTTACCTACCCCCCGAGAGCCGCAAAAGAGGTAGCCATGGGCCACTTGAGATAGGCGAATGGCGTTTTTGAGGGTAGTAACGGCCGCTTCTTGGCCTACTACTTCTACAAACTTTTGAGGGCGGTAGCGTCTAGCTAAAATCTGATACTTGGACATCGTCTGGTTCTCTTGATTCTTCAAAAAACCCGCTTTTTGGTAAAGTCAATATAATGAATGAAGAGCTCCGGCATGGCTGGCGCGAGTGGCTCTCCTCCAATCATCGCGGGTGGAGAATCATCGTTGGTTTTGTCTGTTTCATCTGCTTGGCCCTGTTTGTCCACTTTCGCGAGGTGCGCTTTGAAGTACTTGAACTCAATGCGATTGCAGGTCGTTATGTTGTTGCTACTGTAGACTTTGAGTTTCCTGATTACGAATCGACCTTCATCCTCAAACAGCAAGGGGCCGGCGATATTGGAGCGATCTACCAAATCGATGATCGCGAGCTGAGAGATGCGCGCAACGATTTGGAAGAGAAGATGATCCGCTCCAAAGAATGGAGAGAAGCCTCCCCCTATAGCACCTTCGAAGAGATGTATAAGGCGGCCGACGAGTTAGAAACAGAGCTTTTTGAGGCGCGCTTCACCGATCCGAGAACGCTCCAAAAGATCCGCGAGCTCAATTTGCCCGATAGCCATTATTTTGAATGGAAGGCTAAGGGAGAAGAGATCCCCATCGTCCTTCCTGAGACGTTCTGGAAGAAAATCGCAGAGCGGATGGCAAAAAACGACGCCTATCACCCCCAAACGATCTCCTATGTTCTCCGATCGTTTCAGCAGCAGAGCTGGACTTTGGTGGAAGATACGACTTTAGAGCATTCTCTTCGAGCCAGCGTGACGCGTGCCATTCCCGAGAAGATGACACGGGTGCAGGCAGGGACAAGGATCATCGATCAAGGAGAGCGGATCACGCAGCGGCATATTGCGATGATGCAGGCAATGAAACAGACGCTATCGGACAATCGGCAGCTGACCCATGCGCGGACCATTGTTTCAAGCCTGCTCCTCGCCCTCATTTTCACGGTGATTAGTGCTCTTTATTTTCGGGTCAGCCAACCCAGTTTTTTGCGATCGTTACAGCAAATCGCTCTTTTTGTCTGCATCGTCATCCTGACCCTTCTGATTGCTAAGCTCACTGAGTATATGCTTCTAAAAAGCAGCTCCGTGGTGATCCAGGGGATCCGCTATCCGATTGTCGCTCCTTTTGCGACCATCCTGATTTGCATCCTGTTGTCACCCCGTATCGCCCTGTTTGCGGCGACCTTTTTATCGATCATTCTCTCTGTCAGTCTCGCTGTGGACCATAGCCGCTTCCTCATCTTAAACCTAGTCACCTCCATCGTAGTGATCATCTGTAGCCGAGCAATCCGCAAGCGCAAGCAAATCTTTGCAATCTGCTTGAAATCGTGGTTTTCAGCCATTCCAGTTCTCTTTGCTTACATGTTGAGCGATAAGCAGATGAGTAGCGTCAGCTTTTTTTCTGATGTAGGAGCCTCTTTAATCTTTTTGCTCGCCACTGCGGTGCTTGTCGTTGGTCTGCTGCCTGCTTTGGAATCGCTCTTTGGCGTTGTGACTGATATGGCTCTTATGGAGTACATGGACCCGAGCAGCGAGCTGCTCTGCCGCCTCGCCGCTGAAATCCCCGGCACATACCAGCACTCTCTGGTGCTCGCCAATTTGGCTGAAGCCTGTGCACAGGCGATCGGCGCCAACGGCCTTTTTTGCCGCGTCGCCACGCTCTATCACGACATTGGCAAGCTCAATAACCCACAATTTTTTACAGAGAACCAGCAGAGCGAAATGAACATCCACCAGCTCTTGACGCCTCTGGAATCGACCCACGCCATCATCTCCCATGTGATTGATGGGGTGATGCTGGCGCACAAATACCACTTGCCTGATTCCTTCATCGACATCATCCGTGAGCACCACGGCACGACCCTTGTCTACTATTTCTACCACAAACAGCTGGAGCTCAGAGGGGGCAAGAAAGAAGAGGTCGATGAGAGGCAGTTTCGCTATCCCGGCCCTCGTCCTCGGTCTAGAGAATCGGGCATCATCATGATTTGCGATACAGTCGAAGCGGCTTCGCGCTCCTTGGAAGAGACCAATGAGGCGACGTTGGCCAAGACGATCCAACGCATCATCTCTGACAAGCAAGAAGATGGGCAGTTTGACAACTGCCAGTTGACGTTTGAAGAACTCGCCATCATCAAAAAAACTCTCGTCAAAACACTCCTGCTCGCCCACCACATCCGCGTCAAGTATCCCAAAAAGTGATCGCAGCTTTGGTGCTTTCCAATTTTTAACAATTTTGTTAAAAATGAACGCCTAAATAGGAGGATGTATGAATGCTACGCAGATGTTAGGATCATTAGAAGGTTGTGGAGGGCCGTTTCACAACCTGCCCTCGTTAAAACCCAAACAAGAGGTTTCTTTAGAGGGAGTGGATAACCCTTTACAAGGCCCTGATTTACGCTATGTTGCGGTCGGGCATCGTTTTGGAGAGTGGCCTGCTGAGGTTGGACATCCGTTTCGAGGGTTGCCTTCTTTGGATCCCTCAGTGCGAGTTGTGTTCTATCCTGACACCACCTGGGGCCGGATTGCTGCTGGCTGGCGCTTGTTTGCAACACCCTTGCAGCAGCCGGTAGCGGAAAGGGACTGGATCATCTTGGGTGCAGCGGCTACTCAAAACCGGTCGCGAATTGAGGAGTTTTTTGCCAATAACAGAATCTTTAGGGAAGAGCCATTACGCCGTCCCGA
>JACQAR010000008.1 GCA_016194825.1 Chlamydiia bacterium | reverse complement strand
CCGAGGCGGTGCTCTCCTGCGCTACGATTTTGCTTTGCGATCTGAGTCGATTGGCTGTGCCTACGCCCCCACTGCGTGGGGCCCCCGAGGCACAGAGTGAAGCCCTGCGGGCCTTCAATGGCAAAGGAACTTCCGTGTTTATAACAAGCTGTGAAAACCCGAAGGGGCAAAATCTGCGCCCCGGGGGGACCCAGCAAGGCTGGGGCCTGGGCGCAGCCCGAGACTGGTTATGGCAACGAGAAATCGCGCCGCATGAGGTGAGGAGCGGTACAAGGGTACTGCGACGAACCAGGCGCGATAGGTCGCGCTTCTGCCGCAAACGCAGTTTGCGGTTTTTATAATCAGGGCGCGACCGGTTATCAAAGCCAGAACCGGTCCTGCGGGGCCAGCAGGGGTGCAACCCCGACTGTCTATATTTTTTAACTTATTCCTGGCTACCTATTCTCTCTGCTCTTGCCAGAAATTCGGGGAGGTACTATAGTCGTTATCCGACATTTAATAACACCGTCTACGGACGGCCCCTTCTTAAACGTATGCCACCCTTGGGCGTTCGCTCCCGGGTTAAGCGCGTGGGATGAAGCTAATAGGCTTTTTTTCTATGTGCGCGCATTTGTCGGTAGAAGGAATGTGATGCAAAAGGAAAACCTATGACGCTGAAGTTCATCGGTCAGAAAAAAGGAATGACGCAAGTTTTCGATCAAGATGGAAAGCTTGTTGTGTGCACGATCATACTGGCTGAACCTAACACAGTTTTGCAGATTAAGAGAAGAGAGACGCACGGCTATAACGGCTTGCAGCTCGGTGGGATCCCAGCGACCCCTGCGCAGGCAAACCGGATGAATAAGCCCCAAAAAGGGCAGTTTGCCAAAGTGCAAGTAGAGCCATGCCAAGTTGTGCGCGAATCGAGAATCGACGATGTCGAAGCGTATCAAGTAGGTCAAAAAATTGATGCGAATGTCTTTGCAGATGCAGGCTATGTCGACATCGAGGGAGTTTCCAAGGGAAAAGGATTCCAAGGGGTCATCAAACTCCATAAAATGTCAGGTGGACCTGCTGCTCATGGTTCTGGGTTCCATAGACATATGGGATCTACGGGAATGAGAACCACTCCCGGCCGCTGCTTCCCGAATGGAAAAAGGGCGTCTCGTATGGGAGGCGACAATCTCACTGTGCAAAACCTCCGCGTGGTTGCAGTTCAAGGCAATTTGCTCCTCGTAGAAGGGGCGGTTCCTGGAGCGCCTAGCGCGATTGTTTACATCACGAAATCGAAAAAGCGTGCGCAGAAAAGCGCCAAGAAAGGAGCCTAAACTGTGGCAACCCTGAAAAAATATGATATGTCCGGCAAGGAAGTGGGTCATGTCCAAGTGGATGATGCCCTCTTAGAGATTGCTGCTCATCCGCAGTCGATCAAAGATTACATCGTGGCGATTCGCTACAATGCGCGTCAGTGGTCGGCTAATACAAAAACCAGAGCTCAAATCAATCGCACAGGCAAAAAACCTCACCCGCAAAAAGGGCAAGGCCGTTCTCGACAAGGGGATCTGGCAGCTCCTCACTACAAAGGCGGGGGGATTGTCTTTGGTCCGAAGCCAAAATTCGATGTTTCTATTCGGATCAACAAAAAAGAAAAGCGCGCTGCGATCCGCTACATGATCGCTGAAAAGATCAAGTCTGGTCGTGTGCATGTGTTGAAAAATGAAGAGTTAAAAGCCCCAAAAACCTCTAAAATGGCGGAATTTTTTGAAAAGACGCCTTGCGGAGTGAAAAGAACTCTTATTGTGGGCGAAGCTAAAAAAGAGATGGAAATGCCGAATATGAATCTGATGAAGAGCGTTCGCAACCTTCCGAAAAAAGAGTTTGTTCCTCTTTCGCAAGTCAACGGCTATTCTTTGGCTCTTTGCCAAGATATCGTCGTTCTCGATTCAGCGTGGGATGAGCTGCTCGCGATGTTAGGGGGGGGAGCATGAACCCATATCAAATCATTAAATCGAGACGGCTCACAGAGAAGAGCCGCGTGCTAGAGAATCTGAAAAACGCGAATAGCAATCCTTCGGTCGCAAAATGTAAAGCGCCGAAGTATGTGTTCGATGTGCACCAAGATGCCAATAAAATCGAAATCGCTCGCGCTATCGAAAACATCTATGCCGACAAAAGAGTGAAAGTCGTTTCTGTCAATGTCATCAACATTGGCGGGAAATGGAGAAGAGTCAGAGGTTTTGTGGGAAAAACAGCCGCCTTGAGAAAGGCGATTGTGACGCTCCGCCCTGAAGATAGTTTGGATGAGCCAGTATAAGGAACACTATGCCTAAAACATTCCGACCCGTGACTCCCGGTCAACGCAAGTTGGTGATGCCCAGTTACACCGAGATTTCTCCAGGTGAAAAACCGGCTCCCAAATCGCTTCTGATGCATAAGCGCAGATGCAATGGACGCAACCACAGTGGTCACATCACCTGCCGCCATAAGGGGGGAGGTCATAAGAAGATGTTGCGCTTGATCGATTTCAAGCGAGATAAAGAAAATATCCCAGCGACAGTGGCTGCGGTAGAGTACGATCCTAATAGGACAGCTCTCATTGCATTGATTCACTATCGAGATGGAGAAAAGCGGTACATCTTGGCGCCTCAAGGCATTAAAAAGGGAGATGTCGTCTCGACAAGTGACGAGCCTCCTTTTCAAATTGGGTGCTGCATGCGCCTAAAATTCATGCCGCTCGGGTCTGTCGTGCACAACATTGAGCTCATTCCCGGAAAAGGGGGGAAATTGGTCCGTTCTGCAGGTCTTTCTGCGCAGCTTTTGGCGCGCAGCAATGGCTATGCGACGATCCGCTTTCCGTCTGGTGAAGTGCGTATGATCAACGAAGATTGCAGAGCTACATTTGGCGCAGTATCGAATGCCGAGCATGTGTTGCGCGTCATTGGGAAAGCAGGCCGTTCTCGCTGGTTGGGGATTCGCCACACAGTGCGCGGTGTGGCAATGAACCCGGTTGATCACCCGCACGGGGGAGGCGAAGGACGCGGCAAAGGAAACCATCCGCAAACGCCATGGGCGCAATTCACAAAAGGATTCCGCACGCGGTCGCCGAGAAAAAAGAGAAATTGGATCGTAAAAGAGCGCAGGTAAAGACATGGGAAGATCTCTGAAGAAAGGACCTTTTGTCGACCATCATTTGATGGCGAAAGTATTGAAAAGTACTGCTGAGGGTTCCAAGAAAGCCATCAAGACATGGTCGCGACGATCGATGATTATTCCGGAAATGGTAGGACATACATTTGATGTCCACAACGGGAAGAAATTCATCTCGGTGTACGTGTCTGAAAACATGGTAGGACATAGACTCGGTGAGTTTTCGCCGACGCGCCAATTTAAAGGGCACCCCAAGAAAACAGCTGCAGAGCTGCAAGGCGCAGCCCCAGCACCAGCAAGCCAAGGAGGCTAAAGACCGATGCAATTTGCAAAAGCTGTTTCAAAATACATCCGGATCTCTCCACGAAAGGCGCGCTACGCAGCCGATCTCATCCGTGGATTGAGCGTAGAGAAAGCATCGCTCCAATTGCTCTATTCGAAATTACGGGGCGGCAGACTCTTAAAAAAAACTTTAGACAGCGCAGTGGCCAATGCTGAAACGCAGATCGATGCACGCAGAGAAGCGCTCAAAGTGTACGAAGTGCGAGTCGATGCAGGTCCAATCCTGAGACGAGCCAAGGCCCGCAGCCGAGGTTCCTCTGTGCCAGTGAATAAACGGACAAGCCACTTCACAGTCGTTGTGACAAAAGAGATGACCTAAGAGGAAAAAACATATATGGGACAAAAAGTATCGCCAATTGGATTTCGCCTCGTGCGCCGCAAGCGATGGTTGTCGACTTGGTTTGCCAATAAGCAAGAATTTGGGTCGCTGATTGGAGAGGATAAGAAAATCCGCCAGTATCTGCTCTCCAAACCCGCATGCCAAGGCGCCTCTCGCGTCCAGATCAAGCGGATGAGCGGCAAAATTGAAGTGACCATCCATACAGCGCGTCCAGGTCTTGTGATCGGGAAGAAAGGCGCAGAGATCGATATCCTGAAAAACGAACTCCGTGCTCTCACTGGAAAGGAAGTTTGGATAGAAGTCGAAGAGATCAAAAGACCTGATCTCGATGCCAAACTCGTGGCCGATGGGATCGCAAAGCAATTGGAGCGGCGGATCCCCTTTAGACGCGTTCTCAAGAAAGCGATGCAGACGACCATGGATGCAGGCGCAGCGGGAGTCAAAGTGCAGATTTCCGGAAGGATTGGTGGTGCAGAGATTGCCCGAGTTGAGTGGTATAAAGAAGGTAGAATTCCTCTGCATACAATCCGCTCTGACATCGACTATGCGCCAGGAAGAGCTGAGACAACCTACGGTTCGATCGGTGTTAAAGTGTGGATTAACCGAGGCGAAGAGATCCTAGCGCCTATAAAAGCACAGGTGGGAGGTTAATCATGTCTTTGAGCCCCAAGAGAACCAAATATCGGAAGCAACAAAAGGGAAACATGCGCGGCCTCTCGAAAGGGGGGAGCTATGTAGAGTTTGGCGATTATGGGATGCAAGCCCTGGATCGCACCTGGATTACAGCGCAGCAAATTGAAGCATGCCGCGTGACCATCAGCCGCTTTTTCAGCAGAAAAGGGCAAGTATGGATCCGGATTTTTCCCGATAAGCCGATCAGCAAAAAGCCTGCTGAAACTCGTATGGGTACAGGAAAAGGCGCTGTGGACCACTATGTGGCTACAGTCCGCCCAGGGCGTATCCTCTTTGAAGTAGGGGGAGTAACCCGTGAAGAAGCGCAAGAAGCGCTCCGGTTGGCGGCTGCTAAGTTGCCCATCCGCACAAAATTTGTAGACCGATTGGAAAGAGTCTAATGATGAAAAGAGAATTTAAAGATCAATCTGCAGAGGAATTGCGGGCCGCTGTGCGCGATTTGGATCAGGAAATTTTCAAGCTCCGCAATGAGCTTGCGATCCAGCGCAAATTGGAAAAACCGCACCTGTTGAAGCAGAAGAGAAAAGAAAAGGCGCGTGCATTGACCGCGCTGACCCAGAAACAAACCGTGAGTGGAGCCGCATGAGTACAGCCACCCCCCGAGGAAAACGCAAAGAAATCGTTGGCGTTGTGATCGCAAATCAAATGGAAAAAACGGTCACCGTGAAAGTCGCACGTAAAATGAGACATCCGATGTACCGGAAGGTCATCGAGAGAGCGAAAAAGTATTACGCTCATGATGAGAGTAATGCACTGGAAATTGGCCAAAAAGTGCGACTCATGGAGACTCGCCCTCTTTCCAAATTGAAGAGATGGCGCGTGATTGAAGTCCTCGCCACGAACGGACAACAGCCGGCCATGAAGGATGAGTGAAGTATGATTCAACAAGAAACCAATCTGGAAGTAGCCGATAATACTGGTGCAAAGCGTGTTCGTTGTTTTCGCGTGCTCGGTGGAACGAGAAAGCGCTACGCCGGGGTCGGTGATATCATCATCTGTGCGGTCAAAGAGGCCGACCCAAAAGGGGCTGTGAAAAAGGGACAGGTCGTGAGAGCTGTTGTGGTTCGCACGAAAAGTTACATTCGCCGCAAAGATGGATCGATGCTCCGGTTTTATGATAACAGCTGCGTCATCATTGACGATAAAAACAATCCGCAAGGAACACGTATCTTTGGACCGATCGCGCGGGAGCTGCGAGATGGGGGATTTGTCAAGATCAGTTCGCTTGCTCCAGAGGTGATTTAATGAGTTCCAAATGGATTCGAAAAGGCGACCAGGTGGTCGTCGTTGCCGGAAATGATAAAGGCAAAACAGGGGAAGTGTTGAAGCGGTCGGAAGACCGGGTGCTGGTGCAGGGTGTCAACATCCGCAAGAAGCACTTGCGAAGAAATCAGCAAACTCCCGGTGGGCGTGTCGTCGAAATGGAAGTAGCGATCCATATTTCGAACGTCAGTCTAGCAGATAAACAGGGAAACCGGATCAAACTCAGCGTCCGGAAAAAGGATGATGGACAGCGTGAGCTCGTCTACAGAAAAGAGAAAAAGAGCGTGTATCGCTCCATAAAAAAAGTCGGATAAACCATGTCTAGATTGATGCAAAAATATAAGGAAGAAGTTCTTCCACAGCTAAAAGAGAAACACCCCAATCAAAGCGTGATGTCGTTGCCCGTTCTCAGGAAGATCGTTATCAGCATGGGACTGGCTCAGGCGCTGAAAGATAAAAATGCCCTCCAAGAGCACAGCGATGAGCTGATGATGCTCTCTGGACAAAAGCCTGTAGTGACCAAATCGAAAAAAGCGATCTCGAATTTTAAATTGCGAGAAGGGCAACCGATCGGACTGATGGTAACGCTGCGCGGAAAACGGATGTATGATTTTCTCGATCGCTTTTGCCATATCGTAGCGCCTCGCATCCCTGACTTCCGCGGGTTACCTAAAAAATGTGACGGACAGGGAAATTACGTGGCTCTTGTCACATCGGCACAGACCGATGAAGATTGTATTGAATTACTCACTTTGTTGGGCTTTCCGTTTAAGTAGGAGAAATTATGTCATTCAATGATCCCATTGCAGAATTGCTTACCAAGATTCGCAATGCGAAGGACGTACGTCACCGTTACGTCGATATTAGCTATAGCAAGATCAAGGTAAAGATGCTCGAAATCATGAAACATCATGGATTTGTCGAAAATTTCTTGGTCAATGAACAAACTCGGAAGATCCGGGTGTTTCTGCGCTATACAAAATACCGCGAGACAGTCATTCACGGGTTGCAGCGCGTGTCCACCTGTGGCGTGCGCCAATACATCGGTTATCGCGATATCCCCCGCGTTTTCAATGGCATGGGGATTGCCATTTTGAGCACTCCTCAGGGAGTGATCGATGGTGAAACAGCCAGAAATCTCAAAGTGGGCGGCGAATTGCTGTGCACGGTTTGGTAAGAAGAGGATAACGCACTATGTCAAGACTTGGAAAGACCCCGATCCCTCTCCCCAAAGGAGTTGAGATCAAAGCATCGAAAAATGGTCAGATCGACATCAAGGGAAAAAATGGGAGTTTACAGTTACTATTGCCCCCAGGCCTGAGTCTAAAAATCGAAGATTCGATGGCTCTGTTGGAACGAGCTGAAGAAAAAGGCCCTTCCAATGCAGTGTATGGCCTATATCGCGCCCTGCTCAAGAACCACATCATCGGTGTTTCTGAAGGATACGAAGTACGCCTTTCTATGGTAGGTGTCGGCTATCGTGCCAACGTACAAGGACAAAAGCTCGATCTACAAGTCGGGTTTTCCCATCCGACCGCTGTTCCGATCCCGAAAAACGTCCAAGTCCTAGTCGACAAAGGCGTTTTAATCATCATCAAAGGACCCGATAAAAACGAAATAGGACGATTTGCAGCTGCTGTGCGCGCTGTAAAACCACCCGAACCCTATAAAGGAAAAGGGATTCGGTATGAAAATGAGTATGTTCGTAAGAAAGAGGGCAAAGCAGCCAAAGGAAAAGCGTAATCTATGGATCATTCAAACATTCGTAAATTGGTTGCTCGCAAGCGGAGAGTGATGAGAGTGCGCAAAAAATTGCGCGGAGGCAGCACGCACAATTGGCAAGCAAATTGCCGAATTGGCAAAGCAAAAAAATATCCAAAGCATCATCTTTGATCGAGGCGTTAATAAGTATCACGGTGTGATCGCAGAACTCGCTGAAGGTGCGCGCGAAGCTGGATTGCAACTATAAAAGAATAGGGAATACACATGGCAAGGAAGCCTGAAAAAAAACGACAGGAAGAGATAGGAACCGAGTTTGAGGAAAAGGTTCTGTACATCAACCGTTGCGCCAAAGTCGTGAAAGGGGGCCGAAAATTTAGTTTTTCCGCGCTCATCCTCGTCGGTGATGGACAAGGGCACGTAGGATATGGGTTTGCGAAAGCCAATGAAGTATCCGATGCCATTCGCAAAGGATCGGAGGCAGCGCGCAAAAACATCTATACGATCGAGATGGAAGGGACTACCATCCCTCACGAAGTCTATGTCGAATGGGATGGCGCTAAAATCCTATTGAAGCCAGCTCCCCAAGGTACAGGCATAGTCGCCGGATCGAAGGTGCGCTCCGTGTTAGAATTAGGCGGTGTCAAAGATGTGATTGCCAAAAACCTCGGATCGAATAATCCGCTCAACCAGGTCAAGGCGACATTCAAAGCCCTCTTCATGCTCAAAAATCGGGAACTTTGCTTTGCAGAAAGACAAGGGAAGGAATCGCTATGATGAACCTATCCAATTTACAAAATACATCTCGTCCCAAAAAGAAAGTCCAACGCGTAGGACGCGGGATTGGTTCTAAACGAGGAGCCACTTCAGGACGCGGCGGCAAAGGCGATAGCGCCCGAGCCGGATACCGGAAGCGATTTGGATATGAAGGGGGACAAGTCCCTCTCTATCGCAAACTGCCTATCCGAGGATTTACGCGCGGACGCTCCTCGCAGAGTTCCTGGAGGCATCAAAATTTTGGCAGATGGCGATCTGAACAAAAAAGTAAAGATTGAAGCCGATGCCTATTCAGCAGCCGCAGCTGAAAAGCTCCAGGCCAAATCGATTGCATTCACGGTAGTGGAATAGATCATGATCGACGCGATTCGCCGCATCTTTGCCATCCCAGAGTTAAGAGCTAAAATATCTTTTACTCTGGTTCTTCTTGCGATCTGTCGCATCGGCGCCTACATTCCTGTACCAGGAATCAATGGCGATGTGGCGATCAGCGTCTTCAAATATGCCACTCGAGGCGGGCAAAATCTATTCCAGTTGATCGATATTTTCTCAGGTGGTGCCTTTGCCAAAATGACCCTCTTAGCGCTTGGAGTCATGCCCTATATCACAGCGACCATCATCATGCAGCTGTTGATTGCACTCATCCCGTCTATGCAGCGAGAGATTCGGGAAAGCCCTGATCAAGGAAAAAGAAAACTCTCGAAATGGACCCGCATGGCAACGCTGGTCATCTCCCTTTTTCAGTCCGCGCTTTTTGCGAAATATGCCTTGGGCATCAACCGCTCTAGCCCCGGCATTGTTGTCCCTGAATTGGCCGATGCCCAAATTTTTGGCATTTCTCTTCTTTTTTACCTCGTCGTGATGATCACCATGACGGCAGGAACCCTGTTGCTCATGTGGGTAGGAGAGCAAATTTCAGAAAGAGGCATTGGAAATGGGATTAGTCTCATCATCGCATTAGGCATTGTCTCTTCTTTCCCCAGCACCATCGGATCGATCATCCAGCAGCTCAATCTCGAATCGCAGGAAGCAGGCCAGCTCAGCTTCGTTTCTCTCATCGCCCTTTGCCTCCTCTTTATCGTGATTGCGGTAGGGACCATTTTAGTCATCCAAGGGCAAAGGAGAATCCCTCTTCAGTATGCCCGTCGGATTGTGGGCCGCCATGAAGTCCAAGGAGGCACCTCCCACATCCCCCTCAAAGTGAATTATGCCGGTGTAGTCCCCGTCATTTTTGCCTCGTCGCTGCTGATGTTCCCTGCAACAATTGGCCAATTTTTGGGCAAGACGACCTGGATGGGCCGGTTAGCGAGCTATATCTCTCCTGGTACCTGGGTATACATGTTGTTTTACGTCGCGCTGATCCTGTTCTTTACCTATTTCTGGACCGCGACCCAGTTTAAACCTGAGCAAATTGCCTCCGATATGAAGAAAAACGGAGCCTTTATCCCTGGCATTCGTCAAGGGAAGCCTACTCAAGACTTTTTAGAATCGACCATGAGCCGCATCACGTTAGCCGGAGCGATTTTCCTCGCATTGATCGCCATACTCCCTTCTTTGGTGGGACGCCTCATGGGAGTCGATGCGAACATCAGCCAATTTTTTGGAGGGACATCCCTTTTGATTCTCGTAGGTGTGATCCTAGACACGACAAAACAGGTTGAATCTCATCTACTTATGAAAAGATACGACGGCTTTATGACCAGAGGGCGTCTCAGGGGCAGATAAGCCATTGTAAATTAACTAGTTCATATGTTATTTTAGACGGAAAATAAGGAAATTAAACATGCCTAGAGTGATTGGAATTGACATTCCGGACAATAAGCGCCTAGAGGTTAGCCTCACGTATATCTATGGAGTTGGCCGGAAACTCTCGAGTCAGATCATTGAGAAACTGAATCTCAATAAAGATATGAGAGCCCGTGAATTGACGGAAGATCAGATAGCACAGCTGAACGCCATTCTCACCTCCGAATATGTCGTTGAGGGAGATTTACGGCGCCAAGTGCAGAACAACATCAAGCGATTGATCGGGATTCATTGCTATCGCGGCATGCGCCATAGACTGAGCCTGCCCGTTCGCGGACAAAGAACCCGTACCAATGCGCGTACCCGCAAGGGCAAACGAAAAACAGTCGCCAATAAGAAAATTTAAGTTTGAGGAGATGACCCTTGGCAAAGCAAGAGCAAAAAGCCCCACCAAAAAAAGCGGGTGTCCGCGTCAAGAAAAAGATCACCAGAAGCATCCCTTCTGGGATTGTCCACGTGAAGGCTACCTTCAACAACACCATTGTTTCGATCACCGATTTAGCTGGCAACGTAGTCGCATGGTCATCGGCAGGGAAATCGAACTTTTCCGGCTCGAGAAAATCATCCGCATTTGCAGCGACCATTGCCGCTCAGAATGCAGCCCGCGATGCGATTGCGCTCGGCATGAAAGAGTGCGAAGTGAATTTGAGCGGACCCGGAGCAGGGCGAGAATCGGCAGTCCGAGGCTTGCAGAGCGCGGGGCTTGCTGTGAGCATTATCCGCGATACCACCCCTGTGCCGCATAACGGATGCAGAGCCCGCAAACGAAGAAGAGTATAACCTAAAGAGGAAAACATGACCTTAAAGTATGGCAAATTTGAAATGCCAGAAAAAATCAAATTAGATGAAGCGTCGAAAACAGCTACTTTTGCCCGTTTCATCGTAGAGCCGTTTGAGCGAGGGTTTGGCCATACCATTGGCAATGCGCTCCGGAGGATCATGTTGGGATCCTTGGAAGCACCTGCGATTCTGTCTATTCGCATTGAAGGAGTGCCGCACGAGTATACCGCAGTAGAAGGTCTCATCCAAGATATGACCCATATCGTCTTGAATCTCAAAGGCGCTCTTTTAAGAAAGCTCGCCTTAGGGTCAGACGCCGATCCACGTGAAGTAAAATTAGTGACGAAAATGCTCGACATCACCGACGAGATGATTGAAAAAGGGGGCGGTAGCTACAAAGTCACTCTCAAAGATTTGATGGCCAATACCGATTACGACATCGTCAACCCAGAGCATCATATCTTCACAGTGACCAAGCCGATGACGAAGCGAGTCGATCTTCGAGTAGGCATGGGACGAGGCTACGTTCCTTCAGAGCGCAACACTGATTTTGAGCCGCAGATCGATGAAATTGTGATGGACACAGCGTTTTCGCCGGTCCGTTTGGTCAATTATTACATCGAGAACACCCGAGTAGGACAAGACACCGATTTTGACCGATTGATTCTAGAAGTGACGACCGATGGGAGAATTTCCCCAGTCGAGGCGCTTACCTTTGCAGCCCAGATCGGGATCCTTCACTTCCAAGTCTTTGAAGGGATTACCACTGAGGTCATTCATTTTGATAAAGGCGAAAAAGCGGATAACCGAGACCGGGAAGAGATCCTCCAGAAACTCTCCCTCAAGATCAATGAAATTGAGCTCTCTGTACGCTCGACGAACTGTTTAGCGAACGCCAACATTGAAACGATAGGTGAGCTCGTTGTGATGCCAGAGTATGAGATGTTGCGCTTCCGCAATTTTGGGAAGAAATCCCTGACCGAGATCAAACAAAAACTTGATGAACTCGGACTGTTCTTAGGCATGGATCTTTCCAGATACGGGATTACTCGCGACAACATCAAACAAGTGATTCAGAATTATCTACAAGAGAGAGCGGGGCAAGTGCAAGTATGAGACACAGAAAAAATACCTTTAAAATAGGCCGTACAGGAGCGCACCGCAGTGCTATGCTGGCCAATATGATGAAATCCCTCATTGAAAATGAGAGAATAGCGACTACCTTGGTCAAAGCAAAAGAACTCCGACGCCATGCCGATCGGATGATCACATTTGCCAAGAAAGACACCCTCATAGCGCGTAGATTAGCGATTGCTGAGTTGAAAATCTCTTTCAATCCGCTCACTACAAAAGAGACTCGCAGAGCAAAAAATGGAGACATCCAGTCTTATAGCCGGGATCGGAACGTCCTCAATAAATTGTTTGGTGAGTTAAAAGATCGCTTTGCGTCTCGAAAAGGGGGCTATACACGGATCATTCGCACGCACGATCGCGTGGGCGATAGCGCAGCGACTTGCTATATCGAGTATCTTCCAGCACCTCAGTCGTAATCCCTTTACGGCACCCCAAAAATAGAGTATAATGAACTCTATGGTAAAGCGGATTGCAATCAATGGATTTGGGCGAATCGGGAGGCTAGTTACCCGGATCGCCCTCCAGCGTCCCTCTCTCCAAATAGTTGCGGTCAATGATCTCGTTCCTGCAGACAATTTGGCCTATCTTTTTCAGTATGACTCAGTGCATGGGCGCTATCCCAAACCAGTCCAAGGAAAAGAGGGTCAGCTCATCATTGATGGACATAAAATTGCAGTGACAGCAGAGAAAGATCCGACCCAGCTTCCCTGGAAATCGTTGCAAGTCGATTACATCGTCGAATCGACGGGACGTTTTACGCATCTAGACGATGCGAAAAAACATCTCACAGCGGGAGCCCAGCGCGTTTTGATCACAGCGCCAGGTAAAGAGGACATGCCTACCTATGTCGTGGGCGTGAACCACACCCAATACAATCCTCAAAAAGACACCATTCTTTGCAATGCCTCGTGCACGACCAATTGTTTGGCACCACTTTGCAAAGTCCTTCTCGATGCCTTTGGCATTGAAGAAGGGTTGATGACCACGGTGCATTCTCTGACAGCGAGCCAACCCACGGTGGATGGTCCTTCCCATAAAGATTGGCGAGGGGGAAGGGCGGCTGGGATCAACATCATCCCCTCCTCAACGGGAGCAGCCAAAGCCGTGACCCTCTGTTTGCCCCAACTCAAGGGCAAGCTGACAGGGATGGCCTTTCGCGTCCCCACTCCGGACGTCTCTGTGGTTGATCTAACGGTAAGACTTTCGAAACCGACCACCTATGATGCGATTGCAGCTGCCATGGAAGCAGCGGCGGCCAAAGGTCCTCTCAAAGGGATTTTGGCAACGACCAACGAGCCAGTCGTATCCTCGGATTTTATTGGGACATCGTATTCGTGCATTTTCGACAAATTAGCCGGAATTGCGCTCAGTCCCACATTTTATAAACTCATCGCATGGTATGACAACGAGTGGGGATACTCCACGCGCGTTGCCGACCTGCTGGAATACATGGCCACCAAGGAATGACAATGCACAACTTCCCCTGTATTCCTCTTATCAACCCTTTAAATATTGGAAATATCAGTGAATTTTACACGCGAACCCATTATCGAAACAGTCATCACTCCTCGCGACGGATGCAAGCTCATTCTTCGCAACAGCAAAGGGGGAGCAGATGAAGAATTTATCGTAGAAGCGGTGGAAGTAGTCTCTTTTGGCCGCTCTTTTTTCTTCCGTTCAGTGGAGAGCTCGAAAACCTTTCTTCTTCCGGTCACCGATTATGAAATTCTCGAATCGAAAGAAGCGCGGATAGTACTCAAGAACGTACAGCCGGAGCGTCAGATCAAGATTGGAGGCGGGCGAGAAGCGGGGATGCGGCAGCCCAAGATGACGGAAGAGGCGCCACGCAGCAATGGCGACAGCTATAATAGCCAGCAAGATCGGAAGCAAGGAGGAGGACGTCGTCGTCGCGGCCGTCGCGGCCGTGGGGGAGGAGACCGCCCACTCCCTCCGCCTGCGGATGGGGAATCTGCAGAGCCTGCACCGTATGCAGAGGAGCCAGAAGAATTCTTGCCACCGGAGGCATCTTCTACTCCCACCTCCACTGAGGAGCCGAAGGCACCTTCCTTTATTTCGAAGCTTTTCCCACCTCCACCGACGCTCATCAAAGAGACCTTGAGTCGTTATAAGACCACGGAGGAGCCGGAGCCATCCACTGGCGAAAAGATCCGCGAAGATGATACAATCTTTGATCATCCTGTATCGGATGATCCGGATGAAGATCTCGAGCGATGATCTTGAGAGCTGTTGTTGCACATTGGCAGAGGCTATTTGCAGCAACAGATTTTTTAGCTTGGATGGTGGAATGGTAGACACTGGGGACTTAAAATCCCCTGGTAGCAATACCGTGGGGGTTCGAGTCCCCCTCCGAGCAACCTTTAGAATGAACGAGTTATGTAATGTTACATAACCTCCTAACAACTGATGCAACCTGTTGTGGGCCAATTGTGGGCCACAACAACAAATGTTGGAGGTTTTTAACATGGCATATATTAGACATCGTAACCCTTCCTACCTCACAGCGAGATCCGCGTTATAAATCCCTGCGATCAAATTAAAACGCAGCCCAAACCTCTTGCGTCTGTTTCTGTAGCGATCACTTAAAATCTTAAACCGTTTCAGACATCCTATAACATTCTCGTTTAAAACTCGCTCTGTCGCTATAGCACGATTTGCTTGTTTTTCCTCTTTTGTTAAAGGTTTCCCTTTTTGCCTTTTCTTGGGGAGTCTTGTTGTACTCTGAATTTTCTGAATCCCAGTGTAGCCAGAGTCTGTGAGAGCACTCGTCTCTTTTGTCCACCGAACTCGACTCTCTTTAAACAACTTAAAGTCGTGTTTTTTCCCATTGCTGAAATTCGTACAAATCACTGTCTTGGATTTCTTATCCACCACAACTTTCTTTTGTTGCTGCTTCTCCAAGCATCGAAAAGATCAGTTCAAGATCCGTCATATGATCTCGAAGATTTTCTTGGCCCAGCCCCTTATATTTTTTATACTCCGAGGGAGTCATCCCAAAGGTAGCTTTAGAAATCTCAGCCGTTAAAATAGCATATTCTCGTTGGATCTTAATTCCCCGTTTATCCCATTCGTCCGTTAATTCTTCTCGAACAGCTATTGCCAGAAAGCCCTTTCCATCATTCTTCGTAATCGAGATACAGGTTGTTTAGAAGTTCTTTTAAGCGATCAACATCTTCTCCATTCTGATTATGAATACGCACTCAGGCGGACACGCGACAATGGCGATCTTGCCTCAATGCAAATACTGATGAATCACATAAGATCCCGCCATATCCTTGTCGATAGAAAAATCATTGCTAAAGCAGCTAAATATATAAAAAAATCTCGAGAAGCGAGTTATGTAATGTACATAACCTCCTAACAAATGAAAGCTTCATATCTAGGGTCATAAGGTTTTATAGTGACCATTTTTGATGATAAAGTCTCTCAATTCTTAGAGGTCAGCGCACTAAAATCGAGTGAAAGAATCAAAGTGCTACAAAAACTCCGCGATCATGGCATATCAACCTATGCCTTAGAAATGATCTCTTCTGCTTTTGCTAATGCGGCATCAATATTGGGGAAAATTCTCTGTTCACCAATGGAACCTATGAGCCCAAATTTTTTAAGATCTTGTTTTGTTTGGCCGTGCACTCCTGATAAAAAAAGGATAACGCCCTTTTTCTTGCATTGGTTATAAAACTCCTCGATTCCATACATGCCAGAAGCATCAATCATCGGGACAAATCGCATACGAAGAATAAAGACCTTAGGTAAGAGAGAGATCGTATTTAAGAGATCTCTAAGCATATTGGCAGCTCCAAAGAAAAATGGCCCTTGGATTTCATAGACTTCAACTCCTTTAGGCACAACCTTTTTAGAGATGTCATTGGGATCCATTTTCTCGGGGAAATCGGCTGGGCTTTCTTGAAAAATCTGTGACATAGAAACAGCTTTTGACATTTGGCTCATGCGCTTCATGAACATAAAGCTAGCCAAAATCATCCCCGCAGAGATAGCAACCGTGATATCAACAAATACTGTGAGCAAAAAGGCCGTTAAGAGGATCATGCGATCTCCCTGGGGAGCCTTTAAGAGACGAAAAAAATGACCAATTTCGCTCATATTCCATGATATCATGACGAGGACTGAGGCAAGAGCAGCTAGAGGGATTTTACTGATGATGGGAGCTAAACAATACAAGATCAGCAATAAAACCAGCGCATGGATCATTCCGGCCATAGGAGTTTGTGCGCCTGTCTTAACATTAGCTGCTGTTCTAGCAATAGCACCTGTTGCTGGAATGCCTCCGAAAATTACCGAACCGAAATTTGCGATCCCTTGTGCAATCAATTCGCAATTGGATCGATGCCGGCCCCCGATCAT
>JACQAR010000097.1 GCA_016194825.1 Chlamydiia bacterium | reverse complement strand
TCCCTATCGTGGCTGGCTCCTCGCGGTACCTTTGAGCTGCTTCGACGCCGGCTTTGCCTGGCTCAAAATCGGGGCGCCTCCTTGGCATCTCCCGATTTTTGAATCTCTCTCAGTATATTTCGTAAAAATTTCGTGCCTCTAATGCATGGACACGCATAAGAGCACGATAATGGATCCAGCCAAGGGTAGGGTTAAATTCATTTGGATAGGTTTGATAGAACAGGCGAATACTGCGCAAAGTAGCACCGCTGAATCCTCGTCCGTATTTCTTAGTAAGCTTTTCTGACAACCCATTCAGTAAAAAGCTGCCATATTCTGCTCTCTTTTTTCCTAGCTGTTCTTCTTCAACAATATCTCGCCCTATGCACCAATAGGCCTTAACCATCTCAGTATCGATTGTTCGATGAATAGCCTGTCGCGCTTGGTCAATATAGCCAGAAGCTTTTTGATAAAGAGCGTCGATATTTTTGACATCTCCCGATGTCAGAGCAGAATCTTTTTTTCTTGGCGATCGCTTCTTTTTCATGTTGCGCAAGTATATCAAAAAAAACCGTAAAGCGGAAAGAATAGAATGACGACCAGATTATGCTTCTATTACTCCCAAGCCAGAGACCATATCTAAAATCTTCTGGCTGGCCTCTTGACTTGCGTGCCGCTCGCCTAGCAAGAGGCGCACCTGCTCGCATCCACGCTCGCAAAGCGCCCGCTCTTCTCTGTTAAACCAGAGTCTCTCTGCCCAAAAATCGAGCTGGGGTTGGGTAAGCTGAGGACCGATCAGCTCAGGGAAAATGCGGCGCTCCCCAAGAATATTCACAATGCAGTAAAAGGGGAGGTCGATCCGAAAGATTTTTCTCGCAATCCAAACATCGAGCGCTTGGATCGCATAGATCACAACGGTAGGAACCCGATGCAGAGCCAGCTCGAGCGTCACTGTCCCCGATTTGGCAATGGCCATGTGTGCCTTGCGCATCAGATCATAGTTGTGCTCAGGAGGAACGAGCTGAGCATCTGGACAATAGGTGCGGATTTGGGCTTCTCGCTCTCGGTGAGCGAGGGAAATGGCGATTTCAAGGCTCGGATCGAGCTGCTGCAACTTTTTTGCGGCACTGAGTTGCAGCGGCAAATTCCTGGCTATCTCCGCAGAGCGGCTTCCTGGGAAAAGAGCGAGAATCTTTTTTTCTGTGTTTCCCCATTCTTGATAGGAAAATGTTCCGATTTTGTGGACTAAGGGATGTCCTACATAGTGGACAGCAAAAGTGTTGGAAAAACACTTGGGTTCAAAGGGAAGCAAGGTCAAGAGCAGATCCAGCGTTTTCTCCATAGCTTGCACACGTTTTTTTCCCCAGGCCCACACGGTGGGACAAATGTAATGGATTAAGTTCCCCTGGTAGCCTTTTTTGCGTAGCGACCGTTCCAAACGGAGATGGAAGCCGGGATAATCGATGCAGATGACCGCTTTGGGATTGAGGCGCAAAATCTCGTTGCGAATGGCAAAAAACATCTTCATCAAGCGGGGCAATGCCACAAGAACGTCGATGAAGCCCATCACTTGGAGCTTTTCCATTGCAAAAGCTGTGACGATGGGGAGCTTGCGCATGCGGGGGCCGGCGACTGCAGCGATGCGCAGGCTGGGTTGCTTTT
>JACQAR010000007.1 GCA_016194825.1 Chlamydiia bacterium | reverse complement strand
AGGCTTTGATGCCGACTTCGCCTGGCTCAAAATCGGGGCGCCTCCTTGGCATCTCCCGATTTTTGAATCTCTCTCAGTATACCCATCGGGCAGCTCGAATTTTTTCCACAGCGCATCATAGCGCGCCTCCCATTGCAATTTGGGGACGAGCTCTCCTCTTTGCCAACGGACCCATTCGGTAGGATCTGGCTTTTCAATCACTAAATCGTATTGCGAAGTATCGATATCGACTGGGTTTTTCTCGCTACGTTGCCAATCGGCTCCCACCACTTTTACTCCTTCCAGCATCTGGAATCCATCGACCAGATTTTTACGGGTCAAGAAAGTGATCTCTGCATCAGGGACAAACTCCCGGATCCGATGTACCATGGCATAGAGTCCTAAAGCAATATCCCCCAGACCTCGATTCCAAAAAAGCAGCACCCTCTTTCCCTTTTTCTTCACAAGACGCTTCAGCATCTGATCAAACCGGTTCGGCAACAAAGCACGCGAGAGAGTTCTAAACATGTTTTTCCAGCGCTTTCCGCGTTCTTTTTTCCACTTCTTCCACTGTGATCTCTTTCATGCATCGAAAATCAATGGGGCAGACTCGCTTGAAACAGGGAGAGCAAGAAACCTGTTTGTAGATCACTGCCTCTTTTTGCCCATAAGGTCCTGTCGTCGCTGCATCTGTCGAACCAAAAAGGGCCACAATAGGCACTCCAAATGCATCGGCAATATGCATGGGCCCGCTATCATTCGTCACCACCACATCGCAGTCTTTGATGAGACACATCAATTCTCGCAAACTCGTTACCCCTGCTAGATTCATCACCTGCTTAGGGAGACCTAAACAGATTTCTTTCACTAGCGCATCACTCGACGCATCGCCAAAAAAGACAATGTAAGTCTGTTCGTCCAAGAGTTTGACAGCCAGCTCCCGAAATCTTTCAGGCAACCAGCACTTGGCTGTTCCGTAAGCCGCGCCTGGGTTGATCCCGATCAGCCTCTTTCCTCGGATATAGCCCCTTTGGTAGAGCAATTGCTTCGATTCTTCCACTTCTTTTTCCGAAACATAGAGCTTGGGCTTGGTCGCTGAGCGGGGAATACCGAGAGGTTCTAGCAATTTTTTATACTGGTCCACCTGGTGCAAAGTGGCATCTGGAACGGAAACCGCATCGGTCAATAGCCACTTTCTGAAATGACCTGGGTAGCCGATTCTCTGTTTCACCTTTCCTTGCCAGAACCACCAGGCAGAGGAAAAAGAATGGGTCAGCAAAATGCCCCTGTCGAAAGCTCCTCCTTGGATTTTGGCAATGATATTGCGCCGCACATTGCCTCTTTCAAAGCGACTCACCGGCTTTTCAAAACAGAAAATCTCATCGATTGACGCATCCTCTTCCAACAGCTCACAAAGAGGACGCCTACACATCGCGGTGATCGAAGCTTTTGGAAAAGCCTTTCTCAAGTCATATAAGACAGGGGTTGCCATCACTAAATCGCCGATCCAGTTCGGCATCCGTACAATGATACTCTCCATGCAATCATCCTAACATTTTTTCCAATAGGATGGTATATCTTGGAGTAATGATTATATTAGGCATCGATCCAGGAACTCTCATCACCGGCTATGGTGCTATTGCTCTGGAACCTACAGGGATGAAAGCTCTCAATTATGGCTGCATCCGCCCACCTGCTACTCTTCCGCTGCCCGAGCGTTATAAGATTTTATTTGAGGGCATTGAATCTCTTTGCGAACAGCTCCAGCCCGATGCCATCGCGGTCGAATCGCAGTTTATGTTGAAAAACGCGCAGAGCGCAATCAAGCTCGGTATGGCCAAAGGGATGGCTCTTCTTGTAGCAGCCCGTCGCGCTATTCCGGTGCAAGAATTTGCTCCGAAAAAAGCCAAGCTCGCTGTTGTCGGCCATGGCCAGGCGAGCAAACACCAAGTGCAGCGGATGATCCAAGCCCTTTTGCACCTGCCGAAACTTCCTGAGCCAGAAGATGCTGCAGACGCTCTTGCGCTCGCCATTTGTTATGCCCATAATATGAGGTTTGCCACATGTATGAATTCATCCGAGGTCAACTCAAAGAAAAAGAGCCGCTCAAGGCCGTCGTGGAAACTCACGGCGTCGCCTACCGTTTGGCCATCCCCTTAAGCACCTACTCTCGCCTCCCTGCTGCCGAAAAAGAAGTGCTCCTCTTCCTTTCCCATGTGGTGCGTGAAGATGCACACACGCTCTATGGCTTTTTGAGTCGTGAAGAGAGGAACCTCTTTGAGACACTCATCACTCTCTCCGGCATTGGTCCCAAAACAGCGCAAGCGATCATCGGGCACATCGATCTGTCCAGCTTCGAGCGAGCCGTCATGGCAGCAGATACACGACTCCTCAGCAAAATCCCCGGCATCGGCAAAAAAACAGCGGAGCGGCTCGTCATCGAAATGCGCGACAAGTTCAAGGGGAAAGCCGCTCTTCCTCCAACAGCTCTAGCCGAGCATTCCCTCGTGGCAGACGCCGTCCACGCGCTGCTCAACCTCGGCTATACTCCTGCCCACGCACAAAAAGCGGTCCAGTTGGCTTTACAAGAGAAAAAAGAGGAAACCGATCTCGCGCGGCTCATCACAAGCGCGCTGCAGAAGATGTAAAGCTGCTTTACATTGGGTGTAACCGATTACCACAGAGAGAGATACCACAGAGAAAAAGAAGCTCCTAGGCAAGCATTTTTTAGATCGCTAGACCATATTATAACAGGCTAATCTCCAGAGACTTAAATAATTAAAAACAAGAGCGCCTCAATCTTAAGACACTCTCCATCAACACACTACAATAATTGACAAAATAATTAATTTATGCTAAAATATCTTTAAGGAATGATACAATTCTATTAAAAAAGGAATAATTTATGGCTGACGCAATTAGTTTACCCCCTATTTCATACATGACCATTACAGTCGACGATTTAAACAAACAGATCGCGGCTCTGAAGGCGGATGAAGAAGTCAATCCTCAGAATATAGCTATTGATGAGCTGGCCATTCAGGAAAGAGAAGAAAGGCTGGCAGTAATCAAAGCAAATCCCCAAGACAACCTGCACACTCAGGAAGGAGAAGCCGACATAGCAAACAAGCTGCGTGCAGATCCTAAGGAAGTGGCCTGTGAAAACGAACTAGAAGCCCTTCTTAAAGAAATGGCTCTGGCTGGGGAATCTTTGACCTGGATGAATGGCGGTATTCCCGGCGGCGAATACATGGGCTAGTGTTCGGAAGGCGGTCAGTTCATAGTAGCGGTTGTTGATTGCCGCAAATCTCACAAAAATAGTAGCATCTTCGCCTTACAGTGATCATTTTGACATCCTGGAAAAAGTTGCCCCCGACATACCAAAGTTAGAATCCTTGGAGATACGCATTCCCGCTTCCATGACTACTGAGAAGCTCTGTACTTTAGTCGTAACATTCCCCCCAAACTCCGTCATCTACATCTAGATGCAAGCCAAACTCATGCCGCCTTGCCTCCTCCCGATATAGACGTTATAGCGCTTGCGAAATTAAAACAGTTAGAGAGCCTTCAGCTCGATCACTTTCGTGCGACCCAAGAACAGGCCAACCGTCTTCCTCTGTTTCAACATGTCCACTATTATTATCTCAAACTTGTTCCTCAAGAACCCCGAACATAAGAAAAGAGCTTTTCTACAGAGACTTTGTCGCTCATATGCAGCAGCACCCAGCGACGCGGCTGGTACTCGCTAGGATCAAAGCTCTGGAGCAGTTGTTCGAGCTGTTCTAGAGTTTGCCACTCTTGACCGACCATAGAATTTAAGTACGGGCAAGAGGAAGTATCGGTCCATAGCAAGCCGTCCCACTCATGCGGCGTTTTCGGATTCCACGCAAAGACGGGCACGTTCATGCTCCATGCTTCGGCAAGGGCCAACCCTTGTGTTTCCGATTGGCTCACAAAAATCGCCACAGCACTCTCTTCGAGAGCCTGCTTGAATTGCTGCGGGGTATACGAGCCGTACCGAATCAAAAGAACCTCATACCCCCATTTGCGCAAAAGAGCTGGGATATCTCCTTGCACCTCTCCGCTCTTGTAGTAATAGAGCGCTTTTTTCTGCTTTTGTCCTCCAGAAGGTTTCCACTCTTCGGGATCAATGCCCGCAAACCAGGGGCAAAGGCGATTCTTCAACGTCGGGAAAAAGCGAACGAGATTGTTTTCATACCAAGCGCTATTCCCTAAAAAGCCATCGATGAGAGGCCACGTGATGAAAAAATTCTGAATCGAGGGGGCAAAATTGGGGCCAATGAATAACCTTTGGATTCGGCCTTGCTTTTTCCACTCATAGGCTTGCAGTCCAGCAAACTCATCTCCTGTGATCACGACATGCGCCTTGACTGCGTCGACACAGAGAGGATCGACATTGTAGTCCGTGGCCACTTGCTTGAGCCCTCGAATGACGCTGTTGGCAACGGCTTGATGAGAGTGGCTTTTATGAGCGCCGATGGCCTTGGTCAAAAACGTGATCGGTGGAAAGGTCTCTTGCTCCCTGCGCTTCGGGTCAATGTCTGTAAGCCGCCAAATGGCAAGCGCCCCCTCCGCTTCTGGTACTACAGCAAGTGGCTCGGGGAAAAAGAAGGGGGAAATCTGGAAGTTGAGCTCCCTTCTCATGCCCGTCTGTGTCTCCTGATTTTTTTCCAACTCAGTCTGAGTATTCACAATCAGGTACTGGCTACCGCTGTTTTGAAAGTTCTGTAGTGCTGAGAAAATATCTCGATAAGAAAAATACTCAAGAATGTTGCGGCATAAGATTAAATCAGCAGCAGGTAAGGGGTCTTTGGTGATATCGAGACAGTGAGGCACCATCCCTTCCACAATATCGACGCCTGTATACACAATCTGAGGAGGGATCCACGGATTGTCCCCACAGCCCGCATCAACCAGGGAGTGAATGGGATAGAGCGCAAGCAACATTTCCAAAGAGGCGTTAGAGCTCGTCTTCGCTGCATTGAGCGGCTCATGATACTCTGCAGTGAAAATCTCTTGCATCGCAGATGAGTGGAGCCACAGATACGCCAACAAAACACAAAACATGAAGCTTGCAGTTTCCGTTTTTCTTAAAAAAATTTACACTGTTTTTGTGAAATTTTTGCTCCTATTTGCTCACATCCTCTATGCCACGCCTCAGTATTATTGCACGGGAGCCAACTTTGCCTACTACGAAAGCCTGCTCAACCTGATCGGATCGATCCACGATACGAATTTTGAAGACTGTGAGGAAATTGCCGTCTTCGACTTAGGACTGACTCAAGAGCAGCTGCAGCATCTCAAAACGATCCAAAAGGTCTCTGTCTACACTCTCGAAAAAACCCACCCCGATATCCTGTCGTATTACCGCGGGCACGGCATCGTCGTATTTGGCTGGTATGCATGGAAACCGGTAGCCATCCACCTGGCTTTACAACGATTTCCCTATGTACTTTGGCTCGATGCAGGGACCGAGGTCAGAAATCGACTCGACTTTGTCTTTGAGTATATCCAGAGTCGTGGCTATTTGCTCTGCACCATCGGCGATGAAAAAGATGCGATGGGCCACTGGCTCCATCCCGTAGGATGGGGCACCACACAATTTGTCAAAGAGCAGTTGGGACTCGACACTCCTCAACACAAGTGGATTTTGGATTGCGAGTCAGTGATGGGCGGCTTCATCGGCGTATCGCGTACTGGAGCTTCCTATTTCCTCAACGATCTCTACGCATGGACATTTGATTTGCGCTACTATGCCGATGATGGTTCTGCTCCAAACGGTTGGGGATGTGCCCGTCATGATCAGACGCTCTTGAGTTATCTCGCCTATTCGCGCCAGTTGCAGGTGCATCGTCAGAACGGGATAGAGGGCACGCCCATTTGGCTCTCCTGGGACCAAAAAACCAGTCCCTTTTACATCACCTACTCCAAACACCATCTCGGGCCACACACCCATATCTTCAATTGCCGCACAGACAAAACCAACCACGCCTATTATTTTTCTAAAATACGATATCGGCCATGAGCTGGTAAAATGCTTGGAGAGAAAAGCGCTGCGCTTGCTCTGAGGCCAAAAAAGTACGAATATTCTCCAAGTACTCCTCGTATTTCTGCTTAGGCATCTGTTTGAGAAACAGATACAGCTCTTCATCACTGGCAAAATCTCGGTACTCAATGAAGCAGCTTTTGGGAATATACGCAGAGATATTGGGAGCGCCGAGATAAATAGGAATCGTGCCCGCAGTAAAACACCCGAAAATTTTCTCAGAGATATAGCCATTGGTCTGGCTATTTTCAAAGCAGATGCAAAATCGATATTTTTGCAGCATCTCGATTTTCTCGCGTCCAAAATGGACATTGCCTGGGATTTTTCCTCGATACAAACGCCTCCCTTGAGGAAAGCAGCGCTGGCCATAAAACGCAAAATCTGCAGGAGCGCGTCTTTCAAAAAACTGAACGATTTTGATCCTCTCGGGGAGCCAATTGGCAGCGATCATCGTGCACAACTTTCTCTTTTCAAATGGGATCAAGCTGGCGCACATGGGATGCAGGCTAGGAAAGCAGTATTTAAAATACTTTTGGTTGTCGACGAGATCGTCATCACAAGTGTAGACCCGTCCAAACTCTTCGCCTAAAACCCGCTGTGGTTCCCAGTTAAAAAGGACTCTTTTCTCTTTCGGGACAGCATGAAGTAGTACTGGGTCGAAAAAGAGGTTCATCGCTATCACTTTGTCGGCTGTCCCATCATATGAATAGCCCTGTTCGGAATAACAGGGGCGCACCCGACAGCCAAGCCCTGTTTCTAGATCGATCTCCATGTCACTCAGCGGCCAGTTAGAAAGAAGATCAATCGAGCAGAAGTGTTGTTGGACAGTATCTGAAATGGTATGCCTTTGTTCCACTACACTCTGCTTGAGGTTGAAAAGGCGTAAATCCGGGATGGTGGCTATCTCCATGTCATAGGGATTGAAAAGACCGTGTGTTTTGACAAATCGTAAGATTTTTTCCATGGCTTCTCGACGCACGATCATCTCCAGTTTTTCAATCCAATGCTGCAATGTGTGGGGGTCTTGGCGAATTTGAGCATCGTCTTCGAGAATCCAGATGGTCTCATAGCCCGCATCAAGAGCATTTTGCAAAATCGACAGATGGCTCAAGCTGCAGCCAATGGCGCCTGCTTTCATCGAGACAGAAAAAATGCTTTTTCCCAAAAGTGCCGCAGTGAGCGGAAAATATTCCCCACGATCGGGATGCGCGGTGCTCTTTGGATCGCGCAGCACAAAGCCATTGTAATTGACTGGATACTCCGCTCTTTGCCGCATCTCTTGCTGAAAGAGCACTCCTAAATCGGCAAAAGCGCTCTGTGGCAAATGCCAGCCGTAAATGGCAGAAACACGCTGTAGCTCAATTCCATACGAGGCAAAATCGCTGCTGATTTTGCGCCATTTTTCTGGCCTCTGCTCGAGATTGATGAGGTAGATGTAATCGATGGGCGCAATTTGCTGGGATTGTGTGGGAGTGGGAAATGTTTTGAGATGTTTTTCCACGTTGAGAGAGAAAAGGGACGAGACAAGAAGTAACCAAACCCAGCATCTACTCATCGACTTGCAATACAAACACAGGCTGTTCCGATCCTTCTCGCTGCAGATCGCTCTCTTCAAATCCAAAGCTCGCGATGCGCTTCCATCCAGCAAGAAGAAGCGGTAGCCGAATCGCTCCATAGACGCGATGGGCGTTCCACACCAAATGATCCTTGCCGATCGGAACAGCGAGAAAAAGTAGCCCACGCGGAACTAACATCTTTTTGGTCTTTTCCATGGCCATGAAATCTCCTCGTGGCGCAATCGGATCGCCGTATCTTCCTAACCCATCATGTTCGTAGCTGGAGATCGAAATGACCGCATCAAACATCTCAGGGTTTTTCTCATACTCTTCCACCGTCAAAGTGCGTACGTCCGGGTGCTCCGAGACAATGCGATTGTAATCGATGGTCGTAGGTTTGCCTCCATAGGCGAGCACCATGGCTTCATACCAGGGGATGATCGAGCCCATGATGGCGACCTTTTTGCCTCGGATGGGAAATTGATCGAGAGCAGCATAGAGAAAAGGATCGGTAGATCCGTAGTGATTGACCTCGCGCGCCAGCACGCGGCTCTTCATGGTTTCAATGGCTTCATAGGTATACACGAGCGGCTGAACAGCAGAATAGGTGTTGTTGAAGTACCAATAGGAAACAGGAATTTGCCCCTCCAGCGTAAATGCTTGGATCTGTTCCGGAGGAATATGGCGAGGGGGGAGTGTCAAAAGGGTAGCGATTAAAAAAAACATTTATCAATCTCCTGGATTGCCTTGAGAAGGGTTTGCACAAAATGTTCCGAAGAGAAGACTTGGGCTTTTTCGGAATGCAAAAATTCTTGAATGCGAGCGACATACAAATCATAAGCCGCTGCATCCATCTGTTGCAGAAAGTGATACAGTTCGGCCAATGAAGGAAAGTCACGCCGGTCGATGAAGCAGTTTTTGGGGATGTAGTCAGTCACATTATCAGCTCCAAGATAGATGGGGACGCATCCTGCCACAAATGCGTCGAAGATTTTTTCCGTGATGTAGCCGGTTTGATCGGTGAGGTTTTCGTAGCAGAAGCAGAATTTGTAGTCTTTCAGCGTGACCCATTTGCTCACCACTGTGCCTCTCCAAGCGCTCAACCCCTCCCAGCCCGGGCCGTAAAGGTCGAACCCTTCGGGCACTTCAGAGAAGCAGGCGATGACGTTCTTTCGTTCTGCATAGAGCGATCCTGCCCCTTCGAAATCTTTGTTGGCATTGATCATGGCCGCAAACTTTTTGTTCGAGAACTCCACTCGCTCTGGCAACATCTCAAGCCGCGGCTGAGGAAAATGGAGCTTGAAGTATTTGACTTGGTCAATCGGTGCATCGAAAAGCGTCAAAATTTTCGCAAAATAGTATTTCAACTTCCGGTCATGTAACTGGGACAATACAATGGGGGGTTCCATGACTAACAGCAGCGATTTATGGGCATATCTACGTAAGTGTTGCAGCAGCTCAGGCGAACCGTCGTTGATCGACACGATGGCAGCCACATCTTTGAGCTGGGTGCAATCATAGGTGAATCCGATCTGATAGCCGGCCTTTTCTAAAGCCTCTCGCAGCATCACCCACGGCTTTGCTACTTCATCGCGATAAAATGTAGCATCGTAGAAATATTTGCTCGAGTCGACGCCTCCGATATGGACGAAGTAGACCGTTTTG
>JACQAR010000098.1 GCA_016194825.1 Chlamydiia bacterium | reverse complement strand
GCCATGGACGGTGCGGTGCAGCAGTCGGGTGCTACGGTATTGGATTCAGCGCGCTATGTTTTTACACCCAACGCCCTCACCATGGTCTATCTGCTCTCCGAAAGCCATGCGAGCATCCACACCTATCCTGAGTACAATGCCTGCTTTGTAGACCTATTTACCTGTGGCAATAAATGCTCTGCAGAGCGCTTTGATGCGGCGCTACGCGCCTATCTGAAGCCAAGAAATGTGAATGCGCGGATGTTCGAGCGAACCGAAGAGACGCACGATATTCCTTATGAATAGACCTCTTGCATAACCTGCTTTGTTTGAAAAAATCGGAGATTTTTTTGATGATTTTTAGAAACTGCTTGCAGTTTCGGATCAAACGAACGAGCCGACTTTAAAAAGTCGGCGAGAGAGAGCGATAAAAATCAGCGGAAAAAGAACGGTTTTAGCAAACAAATGAGGTTATGCAAGAGGTCTAATGTTGTGGCATGCAGTAGTCTTGGTAGAAATCCCAGGCATCTTGCATTCTGGGCCTTTCCTTGTAGTCAAATGCTAACATAGACCACACAAGTTTTAGAAGAGGGTCGGCATTCTCCGCCGGTTTACGGAAAGCGCTCCCCTCTACAGGAGGATTGTGGTAGAGATGGCGCATCTCAGCGATGAACCGTGGTTTATCTTTCGCATCTCGAGGAAGCAAGGAGGGAAGATGCCCATTGTTTAGGATTAGATAAATCACAAAGCCGACTCCCCAAACATCAGCTTTGGCGAGCTGCTCTTCTGTCAATTGAGAGCCAAATACTGGATCATTGGCAAAAAAATCAACTGGCAGATAACGCGCTGTTCCTCGTGCTTTTAGATTATGATCTTCTATGCTGCTGTAGCCAAAATCACACAAGGCGATTCTCAGTCGTCCCTCAGGAGCTTCAGGATTTTCATTATCTAGTAAGATGTTTTCTGGCTTGATGTCCATATGATAGGCGCGAATACGATGCATAGCGGCACCAGGGAAATTGCAAGAAGATTTTTGAAGCCTATTGACAAGTAATTCTTTATAAATGTGTACTTTGTGGTTTTTTCATACCATGGAGACATTTAT
>JACQAR010000025.1 GCA_016194825.1 Chlamydiia bacterium | reverse complement strand
CGATTGAATACCTGAAAAAATCGGTTGAGCTTCTTCCCGCCTATTTCGATGGTTGGTCCGCTCTTGCAGAGGCCTACTCGCAGCTGTATATCAACTCCCTAGATGAGCAATATGTACAAAAAGCTTCGGATGCATTTAGTGCAGCTGTAAAAACCGCGCCTTCTTCCTCAGCCGAATTACAGGCTGAATGTTGGCTCAGCTGGGCGCAGATCTTAGCGGAGTCGGGCCGAGCGAACGAAGACAGCAAAGCTTTACGGGAAAGCATTGAAAAATGCGCCCGCGCTTTTGCGCTCGATACCAAAAATCCCTTGATCACAGCACAATGGGTAGAAGCTCTTTCTTATCTGGGCTATATCACTTCTCGACTCGACTTACTCCTCGAGGCGGAAAACAAAGCCCTCAAAGCTGCTGATGAATTTCCCGATGATCCCGATCTTTGGCACGCCTATGGCGTCTGCCTGATGCAGCTGGCCCGTTACTATTCAGATACTGATTATTTTGAAATGGCGATTGAAAAACTGCAATATGGCCTGTCGATTGATCGCTCTAGCGCAGAGCATTGGCATACATTGGGTCTTTGCCACAAACTCTATGCGGACGTCACGCAAGATGCCGACCTTCTGGAAAGAGCGAATCGATTCTTAACAAAGGCCATCGATCTAAAACCTGCTTGCCCTGCACTCCTCTTTGATGCTGCCCGATCGATGCTTCATTTCAGCGAAGTGATGGGAGACATCGCAACGCTCGAATCGTCTCTTTATTATTTTGAAACGCTCATGCAAGCCTCTAAAGATGCCCTGATCCACCACCCCGAATGGCTCTTTGAATATGGATGCGCAAGCGCTCTGCTTGCAGAATACACTCATGAAAGCTCTCCCTACTACCGAGCAATCGAAGTCTTTTCGCATGTCTTGTTGGTTGACCCCGATTTTGCCTCCATCCATTACCGGATTGCGATGTGCTACTTCGAATTGGGACAGCTGGAAGCTGATGCCGAATTCTATAAACGAGCGATCCATTTCTTTAAGTTAGCAGCCCGTCAAGAGGAAGAAGACGAACAGGTTTGGCTCGACTGGGGCATCTGTTTGATCCATTTAGCGCACCATACATTGGACACAGAAACGATGCACCAACACTATTGGGACGCGGAACAAAAAATTGCCCATGCAGGCACCCTTGGCCACCACAATGCCTACTATAATTTGGCGTGCCTGTATTCCATTTTAGGCCGCACTAGCGAAGCGATGGATTTCATCCGCAAAGCGCTGACTGCTCGCGCTCTGCCTGCCATTGATGAAATGGTAGAAGATGATTGGCTGGACAACTTGCGCTCGACCCCGGCGTTTGCCCAATTCCTCTCGGCATTGGAAGCCAAGCTACACCAAACACGCGAAGAATAAAAGTTGCTTTTCAAGTGGCAAACCAGCGAAAATAGCAACTTATGGATAAACGGACTCTCCTTTTCATTTTTTGTGTCGCCCTTGCGTCTTTCTTTGTGCAGAATTATTTTGCACCGAAAACTTCTGAAATCCTGCCCAAACGCCAAGAAGTGGCACAAAAATCTCTAGCAGTTGCAGAAACTCCTCTCACCTCGATTTCAAGTGATGAAAGTTTTTACGTACTAGAAAATGAGTACCAGCAACTCGTATTTTCCACCCGTGGTGGCAGCTTAGCGGAGATCAATCTTCCCTTCCATTCGAAAGAATTTCCCCAAAGCCTCGTTAAAGAGATCGATCTCGATAGAGAAATCTTGAAACAATCCCCCCAAAATGCTCGCTTTCCTCAACAACCGTATTACACAGCTGATGGCACCTATCACGAAACGGGATCGCTCGGCGGCTACTACCCCCTACTCCGCCGCTCCATTTTGAAAAATGGGGGATTCAAACACCGCCTTCATCCAAAATACTATGCCCTCTCTGTCTTGGGAGATACAGAACCGAGTTCTTTTAAAATGACTCTTCATGAACCGAATCGGATCCAATTCCGAGGCGATGTCGACGGAAGAACAGTCACTAAGACCTACACCCTCTTGGAACCGCAACGGGGGCCTTATTGTCTCGAAGTCGCTATCGACGTCAATGGAAGCGGCTCTTCTGGACTTTGGTTCTCTTCAGGCCTTCCCGACGTGGAACTGGTAGGAGGTTCATATAGTCCCTTGCTTCGCTACCAATTGGTCCGCTCCAACGGCCCCGATATTGAAACGATTGATTTGCCAAAAAAAGAGGCTGTAGAGGTCACCAACTTTAGCCCTAACTGGATCAGCAATAACAACGGATTTCTGGGGTTGATCCTCGATCCTCTCACTCCCGCTGCAGAAGGATATCGCGTGGAGAGAATCGAGGGAAATGTAGCACCGACCCGCCTCAGCCTGATTGATCCTCAATACAACCTTTACCCCGTTGAAAATTATCCCGCTTACGCCACCTATCTTCCTCTTCCCTCTTCTATCCAATTCCGCGTCTTTGCAGGACCCTTCGACGAAGGATTGCTCAAACAGCTCGACGCTATCTATGACGATCCTGCGGAACATTATAACCCCGATTACGCTTCGGCGCAGAAAATTCAGGGTTGGTTTTCCTTCATTTCAGAGCCATTTGCGAAATTCCTCTTTTGGTTGATGCAGCTCTTCTATGCTGTGAGCCGCTCCTGGGCGCTTTCGATTATCTTACTGACGATCGCTCTCCGTCTCATGATGTACCCCTTGAACTCCTGGTCGATTAAAAGCTCGATCAAAATGCAAGAGATTGCACCCAAAGTAAAAGCAGTTCAAGAGCGGTATAAAAAAGATCCAAAACGGGCGCAGATGGAAGTGATGAATCTCTATCGAGAATCAGGCATTAACCCCCTCATGGGATGCCTCCCTGTCTTACTCCAAATGCCCTTCTTGATCGGGATGTTCTACCTGCTCAAATCGAGTTTTCCCCTGCGAGGAGCCCCCTTCATTCCAGGCTGGATCGATGATTTGGCAGCCCCTGATGTGCTCTTTACCTGGGGACAGCCCCTGTGGTTGATCGGAAATGAGTTCCATCTTTTGCCAATCCTGATGGGAGTGAGCATGTTTTTGCAACAGCGGCTTACCTCGAAGATCCCGAAAGATCCTAGACAACTATCCGATACGCAAAAGCAGCAAAAAATGATGGGGAACATGATGGCGATGCTTTTTACGGTCATGTTTTATAATTTCCCATCAGGATTGAACATTTACTTCATGTTTTCGACACTCCTCGGAATCTTGCAGCAGCTTTACATGCAGCGCCGCCTAACAAAGCATGCATGAAGTGTTCACCAACTTTTCCCATTAATCTTGTTGTAGTATAGTTGGCCCGTGAAAATTTGGGACGATTTCCTCGCTGGGTTAGAACAAGAGATAGGAGCTGATACGGTCTCTCGTTGGCTCAGGCCGCTCAAAGTGGAAAAATTTGATGCGGCCAATCTGCATCTCGTCGCTCAAGATTCTTTTCAGGTAGACTGGTTTGAAGAACATATCCGCCCTCGCATCGACCGCGGACAACTAGTCAACAACAATTTTCGCCCGATTCACGTCCATCTGACATGGAATGCAAACGCACCCACCTTAGAAAAAAAAGTCCCCTCTTCCTTCTTTCAAAGCGATGCGCTCAATCCAGATCAGAATCTTCAATCCTTTCTGGTCGAGCCTGAAAACCAAATGGCCTATCAAATCATGGCTGATGTTGAGAAAAAAGCCTTCAACCCTATTTTTCTCTACGGCCCTCGAGGGAGCGGGAAGACCCATCTTCTGATGGGCGCAGCCTGGATATTGGCACAGAGCGGCCAAAAAGTCTTCTACACTACAGCACAGACCTTTACTGAGCATGTAGTGATGGCAATGCGACAACAGAGAATGCAAGAATTTCGTAAGGTCTATCGAGATATCGACGTGCTCATCATTGAAGATATCGAAGTCCTCAAAGGGAAAACAGCCACCCAAGAAGAGTTTTTCCACACGTTCAACACACTCCACATGGCGGGCAGGACTATTTTACTCAGCAGCGCAAATCCTCCCGCTAAACTAGAGGAAATTGAGCCTCGTCTCATTAGCCGCTTCGAATGGGGTATTTCGATAGGCATGCAGCCAATAGATACGAAAAAAGCTCTGCAGAAAAAAGCGGCTCTTTGGAAATGGGATCTTTCCTCGGAAATCATCGATTGGCTCGCTGAAACATTTCGCGAAGATCTTTGGTCTGCATTCCATGCATTGGCTTTGCGCAAAAAAGGGCTGTTACATTTAGAAGGGGCGAAGCTCTTGCTTCAGGATTTCAAAAAAAAAGAGGCGCTTACTCCAGAAAAGATCATCAAGGCCATGGCGACCCACCATGGAATCAAACCAGAAGATATTCTCGGTAAATCGCAAGTAAAAGAATTCGTCATTCCTCGAAAAAAGGCCATGTATCTTTGTCGAGAAAAATTAAAACTCCCCTTTCAGAAGATCGGGGAGATTTTCCATCGAGACCATTCGACAGTGATTGCGAGTATTGAATGGGTCAAAAAGCAACCACCGGAATACATCGACCTTAAATTTTGATGTATCGTTCGCCCGGTTTTTGTCCACCACTGAAGGGTTGAGGGGCTGGCCCACCTTTGGGTTGCGCACCACCTTGCGGCATGGGGAATTGGAAGGGTCCTGGGTCTTCGCCAGCCATGATTTTCGTAACCATTTCGCGCCATTTTTCTACCGTTTCTACAAAGAGCGGGGCAAAACGTCTGAGAGCCGCCGCATCAACGCCGAGACCCATATCGAGCACACAGTGCATCAAGATAAGCTCTTCTTTTGGCGCTACTCCAATTCCGCCTCCTGCCATCTGACCGCCCAGCATCGAACCTTCGAGAAGGCGCTCATAGAGTTTAAGCCGGATCTTGTCGTCTTTGGGCAAGCCATCGAGGATCGGAGAATACAGGTAGAGACGATCTGAGTTAGGCTCATAGGTAATGTGTAGAGAAAAGGTGTTGTCGATTCCTAAGATACACGTGTTGTTCGCATCAAAATCGAGCCCTTCGAGGTTCAGCTCCTTGCCAAACTCTTTCAGGTTCGCCTTAGCATTTTCATATGACATTGATTTCCTCCAAAATTTGAAATGGACAAAGTCCGATATTAAATCCAAATGTAGGGCGATAGCAAGGAAAAAATGCTCTTCCAACCCGACCAGGACTGACGGTTTCTTCTAACATTTTACTTGAATTGAAACTTACTTTCAATATCTTATGATAAATAGGGATGTAAAATATTCTTTAAGATGTTTGTGCCATTTGGTAAAAATTTGTCGTTAGGGGTTGACTTTCAAGGCGATTCTGCTCAATTTACCCTCTTTTCCCATCATGCGGAACGTGTCTTTTTGGGATTATTCAATCAGCAAGGGCATCTGTTAAAAAAAATCGCAATGAAGAAGAGCGAGGGAGATCTTTGGCAAGTCCAGGTGGCCCCTCTGCCAGAAGAAAGCTATTGCTATGCGTACCAAGTGCTGGGACCAAAGGGGGTAGGGCTCTGTTTTTCTGAAGAATGGCTCGCTGATCCGTATGCACGCGCGCTCCATAGTTCTCCGGTTTGGGGATCTCCTGTCGATCGCGATTTGGCAGTACGGGCGCTATTACAAAAGCCAGAAGCGTTTGATTGGGAAGGAGCTTCGCCTCCTCGCATTGCCCGCTCTGATCTTGTGATCTATGAAATGCATGTGCGCGGTTTTAGCTGTCATGAATCGAGTGGTGTTTCTCTTCCGGGCAGTTTTCAGGCAATCGTCGAAAAAATTCCCTACCTGAAACAATTGGGAGTGAATGCGATTGAGCTCATGCCCATCTTTGAGTTTGATGAGATGCATGGCAAGCCAGAGCCTCTTTGCAATTACTGGGGGTATAGCCCCTTGCATTTCTTTGCTCCTATGCGTCGCTACGCGGGCGGGGAAGATCCTTCTATCGCTTTCAAGACTTTGGTGCGCGAGCTGCATAAAAATGGGATCGAGATCTACCTCGATGTGGTCTACAACCACACAGGAGAAGGGAAAGAAAGCGATTATAAAATCCATCTACGCGGGATCGATGCCCCTGTTTACTACATGCTGGATGAACAAGGTCATTTGCGCGACTATGCCGGTTGCGGCAATGTCCTGAACGTCAACCATCCTGTGGTACAAAAATGGATCCTCGATAGTCTTCGCTATTGGGTAGAAGAGTTCCATGTCGATGGGTTTCGATTTGATCTGGCTGCTATTTTTACTCGAGGGACCGACGGGAAACCCATGGCACATCCTCCTCTTTTAAGTGCAATAGAAACAGATTCTGTATTGAAAGAGGTGAAATGGATTGCGGAAGTGTGGGACGCGGCAGGCCTGTATCTTGCTGGCGCATTTGCCGCTCGAGGAGACTGGATGGAGTGGAACGGCCAGTACCGCGATCACGTCCGCAGATTCATCAAAGGCAATGACGGCGAAGCAGGAAAATTTGCCAGCTGTCTTTGTGGCAGCGATTTTCTCTTTGCCCCTTCTAAAACTCCTCTCAGTAGCATCAATTTCATTAGCTCTCACGACGGATTTACCCTTCGCGATCTGGTGAGCTATAACCAAAAGCACAATCGCGCTAACGGCGAAGGGAATCGAGATGGCACTGACATCAATGACAGCTGGAATTGCGGCATTGAAGGTCCTACAGAGGCACCTGCAATTTGTGCGCTGCGAGAGCAACAAATGCGGAATTTTTTGCTCGCCCTGTTTCTCTCTCAAGGGATCCCGATGCTCTCTATGCGCGATGAATATGGGCACAGCTGCCAGGGGAATAACAATCCGTATGCACAGGACAATGAGATCAATTGGTTTGTTTGGAATGAACGAGCCGATATCGTGCAATTTGTCGCGAAATTGATCGCATTCCGAAAAACACACCCTGTCTTAAGGCGAGAGCGCTTTTTGACTGATACAGACATTGCATGGCATGGCCATCGTCCCCACCAACCAGATTTTGGACCCCACTCACACTTCATCGCGTGTACGGTTCAAGGAACGCCACCGATTTATATCGCCTTCAATGCAGATCGCCATTCTGCGCAAGTAGAATTGCCTGAGGGGAATTGGAAATCAGTTGTGCAAACTGAAAAAGCTTGGGATGATCAAGAGCCTCTTCTCCTTTCCCATCAGCTTGAGCTGCCGCCTCATTCTGCGCTTCTCGCCATTGGAGAATCGTCATAATTCTAGCGCGAAAGAAAAAGGTTTGCTATCCTGAAGGTTTGATCAGGAGGACTTATGCGTTTTGTTTCGTTGCTCATACTCGGAGTCGCAGTCGTTGGATGCTGCTCTCGCAATTCATGTGAAATGACCCGTTATCACGAAGATGGACGAGCAAAACCGACCGTGATGATCCCGACGATGATCGACACCTCTTCTTTTGATGTCCCCTGGAGCATTTCAGAAGAGCTCACCGCAACGTTGACCCAAAAACTCACCGGCACAGGTCAGCTCTATGTCGTAAAAAATGAGGATGTCGCTTTTACCGAAAATCCCTTCAGTCCCGATCTTTCTTGGATGAAGCGGGAATTTCCCCATCAGGAATTCGTCGTCTTCCTCGAATTGGTCGAGCATGAGACTGTCCCTGCCGATAAATCAAAGAGCGATGTTCCCCTCCCTGAACTTTCTACTAATCTCAACATGGCAGTACGGATGCGAGTCATCGATATGAGAGGACATACTCCTAAAGTGGTCTTACAAGAGACAGTTCGGAACTCATACTTCATTCCCAGAACTTTGCTTCCGACCAATTACAACGTCGTGATCTGGGGCACCTCAGAGTACGAAGAATCCTCAATGAAAAATGCGCACGATGCGCTCGTCAATGAAATCACCTCGCGCGTCACCGACTACATTTTGTTGGCAAAGAGTCGATGAGGTCAATCGAGGCAGACTGTGTGCAACTGCTCGTCTTCGGAGCAGTTGCGTTTTTCTTTTTTCGATTCGCGCTCCAGAAGGGGTATTTCAGCTGGCTGAAACAGCCCGATTATACCCTCTCTATACCGATTGAATGGTTTCAAGTTCTCGGTGCTTTTGCCCTCTATTTTTTCTTGGGGCTCTTCTTCATCCCCAAAATCTTACTCCCCATGATGGGATCCTGGCTCTGGACAAAAGGACAAGTATCAGCGATGAGCTGGCTCAATGTTCTCAATGGAGCTCTGTTTTTAGTTTGCATTCTCCCTTTTTCAAAAAGGGTTTGGTTGCGAAAGGGGCAACAATTCAAGCCTAAAAGTGACCTTTTGGCTATGGTCGGTGCTCTGATTCTCGTGCTCCCTCTGATTTTTATTTGTACCGCCTTCTTTGATCTTCTCCTCCAAGGGGTCTTCCACCTCCACAACCTCCCCGATCAGCAAGCGGTGGAATGGCTAAAAAGTACGTTCGAATTCCCCCTCTATTTTTTCCTAACCACAATCACCATTATTGTATGGGCCCCAGTGTTAGAAGAGGTTCTATTCCGAGGATTATTACAGAGCTTTTTACGGAGACATTTAGGCAGAGTGTCGGCAGTGTTTTTGAGCTCCTTTTGCTTCGCCTGTTTCCATTTCTCCCCAAAGCAGGGATGGAATAATCTTTCCATCATTGCCTCTTTATTCCCCCTGGCCCTCTTTTTGGGGTTTTTGTATGAAAAACGAGGATCTCTTTTCGCCTCTATCTCCCTCCATGCGACTTTCAATACATTGAGCCTGCTGAATATCTACTTTTTTGGCCAAATGTTATGAGAGGCCGCCTAAATATTAACCCGGCATGCAAATAAGAGACAAATGGCGCTAACGAGGCAAAGCCAGATCAAAGCAGACAAAGTCTGCGTTACGAGCGAGGAAGCCATAGTAAAACTATGGCTGACGAGAGAGGATTGATATGGCAAAGCCGCAGCAAGCCAGTTGTCTCTTATTTGCATGCCGGGTTAATAGT
>JACQAR010000092.1 GCA_016194825.1 Chlamydiia bacterium | reverse complement strand
TATCGGGGCTGGCTCCTCGCGGTACCTTTGTACCGCTCCTCGCTTCATGCGCCCCGATTTCTCTGTGCCATAACCAGTCTCGGGCTGCGCCCAGGCCCCACTTCGTGGGCCCCCCAGGGCGCAGAATTTTGCCCCTTCGGGTTTTCACTGCTATTAGACCTCTTGCATAACCTCATTTGTTTGCTAAAACCGTTCTTTTTTCGCTGATTTTTATTGCTCTCTCTCGCCGACTTTTTAAAGTCGGCTCGTTCGTTTGATCCGAAACTGCAAGCAGTTTCTAAAAATCATCAAAAAAATCTCCGATTTTTTCAAACAAAGCAGGTTATGCAAGAGGTCTATTGAAGGCCCGAAGGGCCTCATTCCTGTGCCTCGGGGGACCCAGCGACTGCTGGGGCGTAGGCACAGCCGATACCCTTGTTTTTTCATTAAAATAAAAAACCCCGGCTTTTGGGCCGGGGTTTTTGGAACAATAGCGTAAGCGGAAATGCCTTATACCTGTGTCGTCTGGCTCTTGGCCGTAACGGTCTTCGGAGTAGCGACGGTAGTGGCTTCTGTTGCTTCTGCTTCTTTTTGCGCAGTGAGAGCGAGGAATTTCTTGTTGAGAACCCCTACGGCAAAAAACCACGCAATAATGACGCCAACGAGAATCACCCCAATGTAAGGAGCGACCTCTACGATGCTAGCGGCGTTGAACAGAATCAAGAAAATGCTTTGGATCAACGAACCGCCTGATTTCCCTAAACGGGCTCCGACGACATCGATCGCAGCTTTTCCTTTCAGCTTGATCTCAGAATCCAACGGAATGTAGGCCATTTCTTTGGTCGGATCGAACATCGAATACTTCGATGCTTTCGACATGATGTTCTGGATCATCCCGAACATCACCGACATCATGAGCGGAGTGGTACCGAACATAGCAATGAACCCAGTCAGCTGATCGCGGAACACCACAAAGGCAAAGAATGCAAGGCCTGTGATCCCGAGGACGATCGGGGTAAACATCGCGCCTGCACCCCATCCGAATCGTCGGATGACGTTGCCGCCGACAAAGAGCATCATGAAGATGGTCAAGGCCCCAGTGAGCTGGGAGAATCCCCCCATGAAGGCTTGGTAGTCATTGGAATTGGGGAATTGCAGGTTTAACTGCTTTTTCCAAGTCACTTCGACGAGGTTGATCGAAATACCATAGGCAATGACGAGGATCGCGATACAGCCGAGATACGGAGAGCGAACCAGATAGAGCAGGCTCTCTTTGATCGACATCTTCGATTTTTCCTTTTTCGCTTTTTTGATCTCGTTCGGATCATAGAAGCGAGGGTCAGTCAAAACATTTTTGTTGATCCACCAGTAGATGGTGATTGCAGCTGCGCAAGCGACCATGACGGCGCCCATGGTGTATTGGAGGGTCACACCCCAGGCATCAACACCCGCGGGAAGGCGGTCTTTGATGTTGGCAAAGCGCTTGATCAATTCACCGGATGGGAACATCGCCAGGTTGGCTCCAATCCCGAATAGGGCGTAGAAGCGCTTCGACTCAGCCACTTTTGTGATCTGGTTGGCAAAGCCCCAAAAGAGGAGTGACAGAGCTGCTGATCCCCAAAGTTCCGCCATGATGTAGAAGAGAGAAGAAGGCCAGTAGCGGATCATTCCAATCAAGCCTCGGAATCCCTGTGGCATGTGGGTGTACATCCAGTCAGTCAAGGCAATCGGAGAGATTGCATCACGGTTCGGGTAGAGAACCATCGCGTATAAGCCGAAAAACAGGCCGAAAGTAGCCATCATGCCCATAAAGAGGCGCTCGCGGCTCACCATGTTGCTCAACTTGGTGAAGATGAGCATGAAAATCACGGCGCCAGGAACGACCCCCCAGAGTTTTAAGAATGGGATGGTTTCAGCTCCGGTAGCGGTCACAATGAGAGTATCTTTTGTATCTCTCAAAATGGTGTAGTTGAAGTTGATGAAGAAAAAGAGGAAAAACATTGGGAGGAATTTCTTCAATTCAAACCCATGAATGGGCCATAGCATCGATCGCCATTTCCCAAATTGCTTAACTGCGGGTTGCGACATACTTTTCAAATCCTTGTATTGTTAAAGGTCGGCCCCAAGCATAGACTAATTTCGATATTTCTAAAAGAAAAACCCCCGAAATTATAGAGATTCCGAGGGTTGAGAAAAAGGAGGAAAATTTTTAGTTTTGAGCGGCAGCGGCCATTTCAGCTATCTGAGTTTGTGCCTGAACGGATTCGGCGTAGCTGTTCCAAAGCTCCTGCTCTACTTTGCCGTTGCGGATCGATAGAATCAAGTCCCGTTTGCAGGTAGCCAAAGATTTTCTTGGGCTCAAGATAGTAATGATTTCTTTATCGCCAGCAAGTCTTGCAATATTGAGCATTCTTTCTAATTGGATGCGGGTAAAATTGAGGTGATCGCGACGTTTGCGAGAACCGCGTGCTGCACGTTGCTTAGGAGCAACGACTAAAGGACGGTCTGCGTGCAAAACAAATTTTTCAATAGTCGAGGCGAGTTCTGAAGGTTGTTTGGTCTTCATTTTTTTGAAGGTAAAGTGGTGCATGTATCCACCAGTTTTCATAGGTAAATATTTACAGAGTTCGTTTTCTTTTCGCCCGCTAATTTTTTTAATCGCTTTGGCAATTATATCTTCCAGGCCCTTACTAGTTTTTGTTTCCATCGCTTTTCACCTTGTTTAAAGAATTTGGTTGAGGACAATCCTCGTTTTTCAAATTAATTGGGGATTATATATATCGAACCAATTTCTTGCAAGAATTCTGATTTTTCTTTTTTTCTTTTTTGGTTCCGTCTAATCTGTATTTTTGCAGGGTTTGTATTGCTATGTTTGTGTTAAAGAAAGTTATTTTATGTTTGGGTTTATTAGCTCTCATTAGCTGTTCGCAGCGCAATGATAAATTAAAAAATTGGATGAGAGATAATAGTAAAATTAAAGTTCTTGCAACAACGGCTCAGATTGGAGATTTAGTACAAGAAATTGGAGGCGACAGAGCCGATGTCTGGGTACTCATCCAAGGCGAGTTGGATCCTCATAGTTATGAGTTAGTGAAAGGGGATGATGAAAAACTCGCCAGGTCTCGTTTGATCTTTTATAATGGGTTGGGACTAGAGCACGGGGCGAGCTTAGCGTCGACCTTAAGAGGGTCGGATCACGCATTGGCCGTCGGGGAAAAAATCGCTGCGCAAGTGCCTGAGGCAATTTTGAAGCGAGGGGCGGCGACGGACCCCCACCTCTGGATGGATATTTCCCTCTGGAAGCAGGCAGTGGGGCCAATCGTGGCTTCTCTATCGGAAGCGGACCCTGACGGCGCCTATTACTACCAAGAAAGGGGAAAGGAAGTGGCGAATCGGATGCAGGACACTCACGAGGCGATTCTAGAAATATTCCAAAAGATCCCCAAAGAAAAAAAGTACTTAGTGACCAGTCATGATGCCTTTCAATATTTTGCTCGCGCTTATCTTACAGGAGCTACAGCTCCGGAAGGGCTAGCTCCCGATGGACAGCTGAGTCCCTTGGATTTGAAGAGAATGATCGATTTTTTAAAGAATCATGAAATTGAAGTGTTATTTTCTGAGTCCAAT
>JACQAR010000103.1 GCA_016194825.1 Chlamydiia bacterium | reverse complement strand
TATCTCAAACAAAAGACATGGCACAAAATTCGGGTTGAAAAAATCGAAGACCATGTCAAATTCTTCATCGATGGCGAGCTCCAACTCCAGTTCAACAGCCATCTCCCGCTTGCCGGCACTTATGTGGGTCTGATCTGCAAAGATATGCATTTCGAAATCCGAAAGCTGCAGATCTATGATGGCAGCCACAACGTCATGGTGGGCTGCCTTGCGGTCCCGAATGCCTTTTTAAGTCATCAACTCTACGATCTTGCTCTGCAAGAATACCGTCGGATCGGCCAGTGTTTTCCGGGAAGAACCGAAGGGAGAGAGGCGCTGTTTCGAGCAGGGCTGACTCTGTTAGAAAAAGGGCGCTCTGAAAAAGAACTCGCAGCACGTGAAAAACTTTTCCATCTGGCGTTGCAAGAGTTTGAGGCGCTCTACCGCACCCCAGGCGCTCCTCTTGAATATCTGGGCAATTCACTGGTCTATGCTGCTCTTGGAGACCGGGAAGAAGAGGCGAAGTGTCTCGAGCTGGCCTTGCGCAAATATCCCAAACACCCCCTCTTGCCCATGATCCAGGAACACATCATCTACCGGATCCACGAAAGCTCGCTCAAAGACCGCGAGGTGGCGTACCGCACTCTCTTGCTAGCCCTTCGCGTTCTCCCCGATCTACTCGAACAAAATGACACAAAACGGCTGGTTGAAAGTCTACAAAAACACTGGGAACCGCTTCCTTTTATCGAAGAGGGAGGCCATCCGCGCGAGCAGCTCGCTATTCAACTTGCTTTTTGGCTAGCAAAGGTCCCTATTTTATTTGAGATTGCGGAGTCGCTCGATACCGATGATACTCTGCTCGGCAACGCCCTTTTTGCACTCATTGAGCTCGAAGCCGGCGAAGAGGTCAAGCGCCGTTTCCTCCATCGCCACTCTATTCGGCTCGACGCTCTCAAACTCGCCTTCAGCCAAAATAGTCGTCCCTATCCGATACAGCTCGACAAAATGTATGTCCGCTCCATCCATTACTGGCTCCGCAAAGGGCTGAAGAACTCGCAATTCCAGGAACTGGCCAGCGTTTTTCAAAAACTCAAAAAATGCAACATGTCGAGCGAGGCGCATCTCTCATTTGCTGCTTTGGAAGCCTGGAGCCTGTTGCTGCAGAAAAAACTTTCCGCCGCAAAGCAAATCTTCGATGAGGTAGGAGCCGCTGTTTTTAAAGAGAGCTCTCCTCTCCATTTTGTGTATGGTACCTGGCTCTATATGTCAGAAGGGCAAAAAGCTGCGATGAACCATTTTCGGTCTGTACTCGATACTGCATTTCCCTCAACAACAGCACTCCCCAGCTACTTTCTCACCGGACGGATCGATGATAAGAAAGGGTGGATTGAGC
>JACQAR010000102.1 GCA_016194825.1 Chlamydiia bacterium | reverse complement strand
CTTAAGACTTTCTCCAACATGTGTTTCCAAAGACTCAAATCGGCATTGGGTGCGTGAAGAGAGAGTCGTTTGCACAGCATGGCGTCGAGCCCTTGCGCATGCAGCTCGAGCGGCACTTCATAAATGCTGTGGGTCACATCTTTTTCGTCGAATACAGCTTCTTCTGGCACATTGCAAAAGAGAGAAATTTTCCCCTTGATTTCTTCTGAAAGGGACTCTTCGCAGCGACAGAGAATGAGATCGGGAGTGATCCCAATTTGGCGTAGACTTTGCACTGAATGTTGGGTGGGCTTGGTCTTCACTTCGCCCGCTGCTTTGAGGTAGGGGACATAGGTGAGGTGGATGTTGATGCAATCGGCAGGTCGCTCGTTCCGAAATTGCCGGATCGCCTCCAAAAAAGGGAGCGATTCAATATCGCCGACCGTGCCTCCGATTTCTATGATGACGACCTGGATGCCCTTTTCCTGGGAAGCGCAAGCTAAAATACGGGCCTTGATTTCATCGGTGACGTGCGGAATGACTTGGACTGTTTTGCCGAGATAGTCTCCTTTTCTCTCTTTTTTGATCACGGTCTCATAGATCTGCCCTGAAGTAGCGCTCGACGCTTTGGAAAGAGGCGAGCTCGTATAGCGGTAGTAATGCCCAAGGTCGAGATCGACCTCGCCGCCATCATCTGTGACATAGACTTCCCCATGTTGAAACGGATTCATCGTGCCCGGGTCGACGTTGAGATAAGGATCGAGTTTGAGCATCGCAATCTTGAGTGTGCGACTCTCGAGCAACTGCCCAATCGAGGCGGCAGTGAGTCCTTTACCAAGGGAGGAGAGGACTCCTCCTGTCACAAAGATGTATTTACAAGACATAAAAAAATGATATCCTATTTTGAATTCGGAGGCAAATGTGACTTTAAGCCAAAAGCGACTCCACTACCAACCGCGTATCCCTGACATCCTCAAATACCCAGAACGGATCCGGTTTGTGCCCAAACACCTCAAACCGGTCCTCAAAACGCTGCAGCCCTATTTCCCTAAAACATTTTCCCAGCCCTTGCATCAACTCGAAGTCGCGCCTCCTAAGCAGAGGAAACCGCTGGTGATGGGCGTGCTCTTTTCCGGAGGGCCTGCGCCTGGAGGACACAATGTCATTTGGGGGCTCTCGGCTCTAGAGAATATCCGCCTCATCGGCTTTCTCGATGGCCCCTCTGGAGTGATCGAAAATCGCTTCCGGGAAATCTCTCCTCAGGAAATTGCCTCGGTACGCAATCAAGGGGGATTTGAACTGATTGGGACAGGGAGGACCAAGATAGAGACCTCAGAGCAGATGGAGGCCGTCTTGCGCCACTGCATGGCACACAAACTGGACGGACTCGTCATCATTGGCGGCGATGACTCCAATACAAATGCGGCCCACTTGGCCGAATATTTTCTTACAAAAGGATCCAAGATCTCCGTGATCGGCGTTCCTAAGACCATTGACGGCGATCTGAGATCGGAAGAGATCGAGATTTCTTTTGGCTTCGATACGGCGTGCAAAACCTATTCTGAGCTGATTGGAAATCTGTGTCGAGATGCGCTCTCAGCGAAGAAATATACCCATTTCATCAAACTGATGGGGCGCTCTGCTTCTCATATTGCACTAGAATGTGCTCTGGCGACTCAGCCCAACCTGACTCTTATCGGTGAAGAGGGGAACTCGCTCGGAGAAATTGTACAAGAGATGGTTCATCTGATCCGAAAGAGAAAAGCTGCTGGGAAAGAATATGGGGTGATTTTAATCCCGGAAGGGCTCATTGAGTTTATCCCTGAAATCCGTTCGCTCATCGGCGAATTAAATCGGTTGGGAAGAGATGTGAAACTCCTCTCTCTCTCCAGCGCTACTCTTCTTCAATCCTTTCCTGAAAAAATTCAAAAACAACTGTTGATGGATCGAGATCCTCACGGCAATGTGCAAGTCTCCAAAATCGATACGGAAGAGATGCTGCTCTCATTTGTAAAGCAAGAAATCCCAGAACTTTCCAGCCAGAGTCATTTTCTCGGCTATGAGGGGCGCTGTGGGTTCCCGACCAATTT
>JACQAR010000091.1 GCA_016194825.1 Chlamydiia bacterium | reverse complement strand
GCGATTTTGCCGGGTAAATGAGTTTTGCAATTGGCTCAACTGCTTGCAGTTTCGGATCAAACGAACGGGCCGACTTTTTAAAGTCGGCGAGAGAGAGCGATAAAAATCAGCGAAAAAAGAACGATTTTAGCAAACAAATGAGGTTATGCAAGAGGTCTAATGAATTATAACGGCGGCTTCTCGTGGGGTAGAGGAGTTTTAAGCACTTCTTTGACGGTATGCGCTTTTTTCTTCAAAACAAACGTGGCTATTCCGCCAATGACGATGAGCGCTGTCCCCACCCACGAATGGCTTTTCATCGGTTGATCCAAAAAGATCCAACCGATGATGCCGGCGTAGATCACCGTTGAGTACCCTAGCGGAGAAAGATAAGATGCTGTCCCATAACGATAAGCAATCGTCAAAAGCACTTGTCCTATTGCCGTTGCCACTCCGATCCCGATCACTTGCAGCCACTCACGCTCAACGGGCATTTCCCAAACAACCGCCGCAAAAGGGAAACTGACGAGCATACCGAACAAAAAGTAATAAAAAAGAGTTCGGAGCATGGGCTCTTGCTTGAGATTCAATACTCTCAGCGAGCAAAACGCCACTCCTGAGGCCAATCCAGCACAAATTCCGTAGGCAAACCCTACCTGAAAAAGAGTCGCACCGGGTCGTAGAATCGATAGAACTCCTGCAAACCCAATCACAATCGCAATCCAGACGTGAGCGCCTACCTTTTCTTTTTTCCAGAGCCTCCAGATCAACGGGACAAAGAAAGGGGCAGTATAATTGAGCGTCGTCGCATCGACAAGATTCAGAGAGCGAATGGCGAGAAAATACAGATAGTAGCTGCCGACTCCAAAAATATCGCGGATCAGATGATCGGTGACCAGTTCGGTCTTCAGGGCTGCCCAGCCGTTGCGCGCGGCGAACGGGAAAATGCAGAGAAGACTCACAAGATTTTGGATGAAAATGATTTGGATTGTAGGGAAGCGTCCTTGAAAAGAGCCGACTAGGGAACTGGCCGTGATGAAGAATAGATAGGCGATGAGGCAGATCGTGATCCCAAAGCCGAGGCGGTGTGGAGGGGGTTCGTAGGTCATAACAACTTTTTCTATTACCGGAAATTCGAATCTGATACAAACCATTATATGCATTTTGAGAAAAAGAAGCCGGAATGGCTAGAATTTGATCTACTTGAGCCCTATCCACACGTCATCCACGGCGTCTTTTTGCGCCATGGCGGCGTGAGTGCTGTGCCCTTTATGAGCTTGAATCTCAGTTTTGATCACGGTGATCAGCACGATCACGTGAAGGCGAATCGGGAAGTAGTGCATAAATGTCTCGGCCTGCCGAAGATTTTATACGCAAACCAAAATCATGGTGCGATTGTGCACCGTGTCACGGCGAAAAATGGGGATAAGTTGCCCATGGCCGATGCTCTTTTCACGACAGAAAAGCAAATGGGGCTTGCGATCACGCATGCGGATTGTCAGGCGGCGATTTTTTACGACCCTGTGCATGAAGCAATTGGAGTGGCGCATGCGGGGTGGAAAGGGAGCGCGGCCAATATCTATGCGCGTCTGATTGAAACGATGCAGCGAGAGGTGGGCACGCAGCCTCACCAGCTCCTCGTCTGTATTTCCCCTTCGCTGGGTCCGGACCATGCCGAGTTCAAAAACTATAAGCAAGAGTTGCCGCAAGATTTTTGGAGTTTTCAGCCCAAGCCCAACTATTTTGATTTCTGGGCGATTTCGCGCAAACAGCTCAATGGCGCTGGTGTATTGGACAAAAACATTGAGATCAGTGGTCTTTGCACCTTCTGCAACAACGACGAGTACTATTCCTACCGCCGCGACAAAGAGACCGGCCGCCACGCCACCGTGATCGGCCTGAAAGGATAAGCAATAAGTATTGTAGAGAAATGTAGGCAGTCGGGGTTGCACCCCTTGCGCCTCATCTCGCTGCGCCAAATCGTGTGCTCGTCGGAGGAGCGTGCAAAGCACAGCCCCCCACCGCCCCCAAAGAGGGCTCTCCTGCGCTACGATTTTGCTGTGCGATCTGAGTCGGTCGGGCTGTGCCTACGCCCCCACTTCGTGGGGCCCCCGAGGCACAGAATGAGGCCCTTCGGGCCTTCAATGACAAAGTGCTTCTTTTTATAGAATAAGCGGTGAAGACCCGAAGGGGCTAAATCTGCGCCCCGGGGGGACCCACGAATGTGGGGCCGGGACGCAGCCCGAGACTGGTTATGGCACAGAGAAATCGGGGCGCATGAAGCGAGGAGCGGTACAAAGGTACCGCGAGGAGCCAGCCCCGATAGGTCGCGCTTCTGCCGCAAACGCAGTTTGCGGCTTTGTGATCTGGGCGTGACCGGTTATCAAAGCCAGAACCAGTCCTGCGGGCCAGCGGGGGTGCAACCCCGACTGTCTATATTCTCAACTTCACTTACACCATCAACTGATTTGTTAGACTTGTGTCTC
>JACQAR010000095.1 GCA_016194825.1 Chlamydiia bacterium | reverse complement strand
TTCTGTGCATAAATACCAGGGCAGTGAATGCCCCTGCATCGTCATGCCGATCCACACCTCCCATTTTAAGCTTTTACATCGTAATTTACTCTACACCGCCGTGACACGGGGCAAAAAACAGGTCTACCTCGTAGGAAGCAAAAAGGCGATCGCGATCGCGATTCACAATAATGAAGTGCAAAAACGGTACACAGGACTAGAAGCCGCTCTCCTCGAAGCAGCAGTGCACTGCCGCCCTCCCAGTCATGCGCAACTGGCATTTGTCAACTGATGACAGTCCCTGGATCTAGACTCTGAATCTGAGGCAATTCCAGTTTGCTATCATGAGATGCGGCCAGGATCATCCCCTGGCTTTCAATCCCCATGATTTTAGCAGGGGCCAGATTGGCCACAACCACAACCTTTTTCCCAATGAGATCTTGAGGATTGTAAGACAGGGCGATGCCAGAGACGATGGTCCTCTGCTCAAAGCCGAGATCGACGACGAGTTTGAGTAGTTTGCTAGATTTGGGGACTTTCGTTGCCTCTACTACAAGTCCAACACGTAAATCGAGGGCTTCAAAAGCGCCATACTCAATGGAAGATTTGAGAGGAGTATGTACAGGAAGCGCAGAGGTCGACGCAAGGGGCGTTTTTTTTCCCATTTGAGACACCCGCGTCTCAATTTCCAACTCTTCCACTTTGTGGAAAAGCACCTGAGGCGCTTTGAGGAGCTGGCCCGGGGTTAAGGGGGTAGAGCGAATCGCCTGCCAATTCCCTTTAGCCAACTCTGAAGAAAATCCGAGCATTTCCCAGATCTTTTGTGCTGCATTAGGAATGATCGGAGAGGCGGAAAGCGCGAGATTCTTGATGCACTCCAAACAGCAGGCGATACAGCTTTCCATTCCATCGAAGGAGTTTTCTGCTTTGACAAGCTGCCAAGGCTTTTTCACATCAAAATAGATGTTGCCTGTCTGGGCCATTTCCATGATGAGCTGGCTGGCTTTACGCAGGTGGAACGATTCATAACTATCGGCAATCTCATCCATGAGAGAAGCAATGCGCTGTAGAAACTGCGTGTCTGCTTCATTCGGAGCACTCAGTTTTGGCACTTTGGAAGAGCAGTGCTGTTTCGCAAAAACCAGAACGCGATGGACAAAATTCCCAAATTTACCCAACAGCTCCGCATTGCAGCGCATCTGGAAATCTTTCCAGCTGAATTCTGCATCTGCTGTCTCAGGTGCATTGGCCGCAATCACATAACGGGCCTGATCGGGCTGGTACTTGTGGAAAAAATCGGCCAAATCAATGGTCCAATTGTCCGATTTGGAAAACTGACGTCCCTCGAGCAGGAAAAACTCGTTCGCAGGGATCTCATCGGCCAATTTATAGGGGAGATCTTGTCCCATGAGCATCGCGGGGAAAAACACCGCGTGGAAGGGAATGTTGTCCTTGCCGATGAACTGAACAAGCTTGGTTTTTGGATCGAGCCAGTACTCTTTCCATTTTTCGGGCTGTCCTATTTTTTGGGCCCATTCTTTTGTGGCAGAGATATAGCCAATCGGCGCATCAAACCAGACATAAAAGACTTTGCCGGGATGTCCAGGAACAGGCACCCCCCACTCGGCATCGCGCGTAATGGCTCGAGGTTTCAGTTCATTGATGTAGCGCATCGCAAAGTGGACCACATTGTCCTTCCAATGCTTCGATTGGAGCCAGGGCACGAGTTTGTCTTTATACCGGTCGAACAGGAGGTAGAGATGGGTGCTTGGCTTTAAGACGAGCGGTGCCTGGGTGATTTTCGAGCGGGGATTTTTTAAATCGCTTGCTTCATAGGAGCTGGCACACCGCTGGCACTCATCACCACGCGCCTGTTCATAGCCGCATTTGGGACAGGTGCCAACCACATAGCGGTCTGCGAGAAACCTCTTTTCTTGCTCTGAGTAGAGATGGTTTTCAGTCCGCTCTTCAATGAGTCCTTTACGCGCAAGAGCTAGGTAAAATTCTTGGGTCGTTGGAATATGGCCTGGCCAGCTGGTACGGCTATAGTGATCAAAAGAAAATTCGAGTTTTTCAAAAAGATCGCGGTTGATGCTATGAAAAAGATCGACGTGCTGCTGCGGCGTCCGTTTGGCCAGCTCAGCACTGAGGGTGATGGCTACGCCATATTCATCGGAGCCACAGATATACAGGACATCATGCCCCATCAGCCTCTGAAAACGGGCATAGGCATCGCCCGGGAGATAGGCCCCTGCTACATGGCCAAAATGAATCGGGCCATTGGCATAGGGAAGCGCGGACGTGATGAGGATCTTTTTGCGCTCAGAGCTCAAGGTTCGTGGTCTTTGCTTTCGTCCGCTCGATCTAAAACGGCGTCGATGATTTCTTCAAGTGTCGCAGGATGGCCTCCCAGGACGATATTGCGGCCAACATTGATGGCTAGGTTGCACAGATCAAAGTTGTTCTTAAATTTTTTTCTGATGAATTCTGTGGTTAGGTGTTCTTTTTGCATACTTGGGTATAGAATCGGCAATTGAGGCGTTAAATTCAACGATTTTTAGTAAAAAGTTCAGTCCTGCAAGGACTGAACTGGCTCGTTCCCCATGTGCCCGTGCCTCTGCCTGTGCCCTTGCCCAGTTCACGACCCTCTTAGGGGAGTGAACTCATATGCGATTTTTATGTTCTTCGGCGATGAAAATGGCGCGCAGAACGTCGTAGGCGGTCGATAAATGGTCATTGACTATCTGGTAGTGATAGCGAGGGGCTAATGCCATCTCTTTCTCCGCCCAGGAAAGCCTCTCTTCCACCACCGCTTCTGTCTCTGTTTTCCTCCCCTGTAGCCGTTTGCGCAACTCAGCGAGGCTTGGCGGGCGGATAAAGATGAAGATGGCTGGGAGAGATTTGGCCATGATCTGCAGGGCTCCTTGGGTGTCTATGACCAGGATAACGTGCTTGCCCTCTTTTTGCTGCTCTTCGATGAACGGACGGGAGGTGCCGTAGGAATGGCCAAAGACCGTGGCATGTTCTAAAAATTCGTGGTTCTTGATCCGTTGCTCGAATTCCTCTGACTTTAAGAAAAAATAATCTTTGCCCTCTTGCTCCCCTTTTCGCTTTGCGCGGGTAGTGCAAGAGATGCTGCGCACTACGCAGGGAAACTCTTCACAGAGTTTGTCCACAAGCGTGGTTTTGCCCGTTCCTGCGGGGGCGCTAATGACGAAGAGAAAACCTTTTTTACAATTGCCCAGAACGTTCATTCGATATTTTGGATCTGTTCTCTGATTTTTTCTAGTTCGCTTTTCATCTCTACGACTTTATGGGAGATCTTCAGATCGGAGCATTTCGAGCCAATCGTGTTGATTTCTCGGCCTATCTCTTGCACCAAAAAATCCATCTTTCTCCCATTGGATTGCGCCTTGGGGCCGAGTAATTCTTGTAGCTGGTGGAAGTGAGAATCGAGACGGGTTAATTCTTCCGTGATATCGAGCTTTTCTGCAAATTGCACCGTCTCTCGAAAGAGTCTTTCTTCCAGTTCTTTATCCACATGATGTTGGCGAAGCGCCTCTTCGATTTTTTCTTTGAGCTTTTCCTGTAAGCGCACAGCGGCTTCAGGGGCAACAGAGCGGATTGCGGAGGCAAGATTCTGCAAAAGCTGTAGGCGCTGGAGCAAGTCTTTGGCCAGCGCTTGTCCTTCTTTGCGCTTCATTTGCAACAATAACTGCAACGCCTCATCGACACAGCGGTGCAAAACAGGAAGCTCTTGGTCATCGGCAAAAGAAAAGGCGGTATCAGCAGGAAGATGCTCAATTAGGAAAGGAAAATCGACGACCGATGGCTCATAGCCGAGCTGGCGTGCAAGCTTCTCCCACCCCTTTTTGAGATTTTGCAATAGATCCACATCGGGCAAAGAAGCTTCCAGCGCTTTGGCATTCGGCACAAAATAGATCCGGGCATTGACCTGTCCTCGGCCAATTTGCTCCGTGACCCATTTGCGTACTTCATTTTCAAAGCGCCCGTATTCGCGCGGGAGCGAAACAAAAACTTCGAGATATTTGCGATTGACCGCTTGGATTTCTGCTATGAGCTTGCCATCGGAAGTATCCGCAAGCGCACGCCCAAAGCCCGTCATACTGTCCGGCATAACTCAATCATAGCGGATCAGAGCTTGTCTGACAAGAACCTATCCCAGCAAAGAAAAACTCTCGCCCTCGCTGCGCTCGGTTGAGTTCCGTCGCCTTGTAACGGCCCCGGCTTATTGCTCATCAGGTTTCTGCAGAGCCGTTACAAAACGACGGCCTTACCAACCTAGCGAGCCAATTGCAAAACTCATTTACCCGGCAAAATCGC
>JACQAR010000094.1 GCA_016194825.1 Chlamydiia bacterium | reverse complement strand
TTTTGAATCGAAAAGCGGCCAAAATAATCCGCAAAAGCGACGAAACCCTTTTAATGGGATAGGTTCTTGTTTCAGACTTGTACTTTGTCTGAGAATCCGCTACCATCTGACCGATTTACATATATGGTTAAAGCTCTTGTCATTGTAGAATCCCCGGCAAAAATCAAAACACTCAAGAAGTTTTTGGGGCCTAATTTTTCTTTTGAGTCTTCGATCGGGCATATCCGCGATCTGCCAGCGAAAGAGTTTGGGATTGACGTCGAGCATGATTTTGAACCTAAGTATGTGACGCTGCCTGATAAAAAGGAAGTGATTCAGAAGCTAAAAGATGCTGCGAAAAAAGCAGATATTGTCTACCTCTCTCCTGACCCTGATCGCGAAGGGGAAGCCATCGCGTGGCACATTGCCGCGCTTCTGCCCAAAACGACCAAGATCAAACGGACCGCTTTCCAGTCGATCACCAAAGATGCGGTGCAAGAGGCGCTTGCTCACCCCCGCGACATCGACATCGACCTCGTCAATGCACAGCAAGCCAGACGACTCCTCGACCGGATTGTAGGCTACAAAATCTCTCCCATTCTCACCCGCAAAGTCAAAAGAGGCCAACAAGGCTCTTCCGCAGGGCGAGTCCAATCGGTCGCTCTCAAACTGGTGGTGATGCGCGAAAAAGAGATCGAAGCATTCCAACCAATCGAATATTGGACACTCACCGCCCTCTTAACGACCCCTGACGATCCTCGTCCTTTTCCTGCTTTTTTGAATCTCGTCAACGGATTGAAGGTAGAAAAAGAAAAGGTAGGCGATAAGCCCTGCTTTCTCATCCCGAATGAGGAAACGGCCCAAGAACTCCTCTCACGACTAAAAAAAGCCCAATACAAAGTGGGGGATGTCGAGCGAAAAGAGAAGAAGAGAAATCCCGTTCCTCCTTTCATCACCTCTACGCTGCAGCAAGAGGCGAGCCGCCACTATGGCTTTGCCGTATCGCGCACGATGAGCATTGCACAAGATCTCTATGAAGGGATCGATATGGACGCGGAAGGCACGGAAGGGTTGATCACCTACATGCGTACCGATTCGGTCAACATTGCCCCTGAAGCCATTTCCTCTGCACGCAAATACATTGGGAGCCATTTTGGGCCTGAATATCTTCCCGACCAGCCCCGCATCTATGCCTCGAAAAAAAGCGCCCAAGAAGCGCACGAAGCCATTCGGCCAACGAGCCTTTTGCGCGCCCCCGAAAAAATCAAAGCCTATCTGACCAGCGATCAGTACAAGCTCTATCTCCTCATCTGGCGCCGCTTCATCGCATCACAGATGAATCCTGCGATTTATGACACAGTCTCTGCCGACATTGAAACGGACCAAAACCTGACCTTAAGAGCCAATGGTTCCGTCATCAAGTTCAATGGATTTTTAGCTGCCTATGAAGAGAGAAGGGATACGAGCTCTGAAGAAGAGGATGAAAATGGGAAAATCCTTCCTTCTCTACACAGCGGTTCACCACTCCGTTTGAATCAGCTCACCCCCACACAGTCTTTCACAAAACCACCTCCTCGCTTTACAGAAGCATCACTAGTAAAAGAACTCGAGCGACTAGGGATTGGAAGACCCTCTACTTATGCGGCCATCATGAACAAGATCCAAAGCCGCGATTACACGGTGAAAGAGCACCAAACCCTGAAACCGACCGAATTGGGGAAAGTGATCTGCGAAATGCTGGAACAGAACTTTGCCCCCATCATGGATGTGACCTTCACCGCACAGATGGAAGATCAGCTCGAGCAAATTGCGGAGCACAATCGCGATTGGAAAGAGCTGCTCAGGACATTTTGGAAAGAATTTACTCCTCTGGTGGATAAAGCAGAAAAAGAGGCCTCTGTCCCCAAAATTTCCACACTCATCGACTGTCCCAACTGTGGACACAAGCTCCAGAAAATTTGGTCGCGCAATAAATACTTCTACGGCTGTTCTAACTATCCCGTTTGTGAATTTACCGCACCCATTGAAGCGCTCGAATTCAATAAAGAGGATTACGATCCCAATTTTGATTGGGAACAGCCCTGTTCCAAATGCTCTTCCCCGATGATCCTTCGACATGGACGGTTTGGCCCCTTCTTGGGCTGCTCTCGTTATCCCGAATGCAAAAGGATCGTCAATATCCCGAAAAAAGGGGAAAAGAGCTACAAAGCCGAAGATCTCCCTGCATGTCCTGCCATTGGATGCGATGGCCATCTCACCGCCCGTAAATCGCGCTTTGGCAAAACCTTTTTCTCCTGCTCGAACTATCCTGAATGCGATGTGATTGTCAATGAGCTCGACGAGCTTGGAGAAAAATATAAAGACCATCCCAAAACCGCCTACGTCAAAAAATCGAAATTCAAAGGGAAAGCAGGTGCAAAAGGAGCAACAGGCAAGGGCAAATCGGCCTTCCCGCAGCTCAAGTATAAATTGTCAGGTGAACTGGCCTCCATTCTCGGCGTCAAAGAAGCCACGCGACCCGAAGCCACGAAATTGATTTGGGACTACATCAAAACGCACAAATTGCAAGACAAAGCGAATAAACGACTCATCAAACCCGATGAGAAGCTAGCAATTCTTAACATTGAGATTTGTGATGATTTTAAGCCGATTTTTGGGCCGAATGTTGGCCGAAATCAATATTGGGACGATCATCTTGATGAGGCCGGAGGCACAAAAAGCGGCTAAAAGCGCACAAAGATCAATCATTAAGAATTCTGGGATAGGTTCATGATGCGCCTTGGCCGCCCTGGCATTCAGCTCTTTCACTGGAAACCCTACGCCTTTCTGCTCCTTGCCTTTCTGCTGGTTTTTCCCAAAGGCGGCATCAAACTCGCAGGCATCCCGCTGACTTGGGGATATCTTTTGCTCGGATGCATCGGGGTGGGGACCCTGTTTGCAGGCCCTTTTTACATCCACAAAGAGCGCCTGCAGGCCCTGATTTTCTTGATTCCCTTTCAAGTCATCGCCTTCTATACGATGGCGATGAACGGTATCTCGAATTTCGGGATGACCATTTCTTTTTGGATCAGCTTTCTTTTCCTACCCTATGTATTTTTGGGACTCTTTTCTCGAGCTATTGAAGAGCTCGACCAAGAATGGTTTTTCAATCTGTTTAAAAAAGGAATGCTGTTTATCGCCAGCTACGGCATCGCTCTGTTCTTTCTAAAGTTCTATACGGGGAAATTTTTACAAATCCCTCTTTTGACTGTGAATATGGGGGATGTAGGGGAGTTAGAAAACAAAAGTATTGCCCGCGGCAGCATCTTTAAACTGATCTCGACCTATAACAATGGGAATCTCTACGGCGCTTGCTTGATCATGGCGCTGTCTCTGTATTGCTATTTGGAAAGAAGGCGCTATTGCCAATGGATTGTAAAACTCTCGTTTCTATTGACCCTCTCACGCACGGTCTGGATCGGACTTCTTTTGCATGAAATCCTCTATCCTTGGTTCATTCTGAAGGATAAGGCAAAGGCCATTGTGAAAATGGCGATTGCGGTGAGTGCAGTGGCCCTATTTTTATTGGCTTTCGGGCGTTTCTTTGGATTTTCATTTCAATTTTTTGTGGACACATCCTTCGGAGGCAGAAGACAGCACATCGACCAGATGTTTAGCGATACCGGATTTTTATCGAATAAACCCTTTGAAGGCATTTTGGAGGTTATCTATGCTGGTGTGGCTGAATCATTTGGGTGGTTAGGAGTATTTGGTTTCTTTCTAGCGATGTTCTCGGCCCTGTTGATCAAGGGATGTCGCAGGCATTTGAGTACGACACACAAGACGCTCTTATTAGGACTCATCAATTACCTGATCATCTGTGGATCGGATGGAGCCATCCTCTATTTGCCGACAATGGCCTTTTTTTGGTTTTTTCTTTCTCTATTTCTTCGAAAAGAACTTGCATCACCTGGCTTGGCTCAATCGCTTCCATGCAGTGACTTTGCGTGCACCCCTTTTCAAAACCAAGACTCAAGCAGGGGGAATAGCCCTTTTTAGGCGTGATCGGAATGACATGCGATCCAACCCCTCCCCAACGTTTTGCAGAGCTCGGACCATGTAAAGCCAAGGTCTTACACCCAACTGCCGCCCCCAAATGCATAATCCCCGTATCCACCGTGACCAGAGCAACACAAGATAAGAGCAGCTCGCCGGTTTCCCGAAGGGACAACTGCCCTGCGACAATCGCAATCTGTTCAGGCTGCGCACACTGTTTCTTCACACGTTCGCACAAGGGCCAATCCCCTTTTCCTCCTGTTAGGAAAACCTGCAATCCCTGTTTGGTTACCGCATCAATCAAAGCGACCCAATGACTTTCTGGCCACCGCTTCAGGTGCGCTTGCGATCCACCCGGATTCAAATGTAAAGCCAGCTTTACATCTGATTTTTCTCTCTGTGGCAATACAATCTTTGGGGCATGCGACCCAACAATCCCCAGAGGGCACAGGAGGCTGCGGAAATTCTCCAATTCATGGCAGTATCGATGGGGAATGGCTTGGTCATAGATGTAATGCCGATACTGGTTGGGTGTCTGAAAACCCACTTTGAAACGAGCCTTGGCAAAATAAGAAAAGAGCCCATTGATTCTCGGCCACTGGCCAAAATCAAGCCACACATCCACTCGATGATGCCGGATGATTCGGATTGCCTGCCACAACTTGGTCACCTGGATCTGCACTACTTCGATCCCCGCAATGAGTTGTGCGGCTTCTACGTTGGAAGGGCCGACAAAAAACGTGATTTTAGCCTCAGGAAACTGCTCTTGCAGATCGGCGATCACACCGGTGATGAGAATGGTATCACCGATAGCGGCGGTATTGAGCAGTCCGAAGCTCGCAATGGGAGCCGAAAGTTTTTTTTTCCTTCGCAATAGCCCCAAAGCCCACAGAAGAGGGATTCCTCCATACCGATCGAAGAAATGGAGCCATTTATTCGCGCGCATAGATATTGTCTACATGCTGCGACTGGATGTTCCAAAGGCTGGCATAACGACCCTTCGTCTCCAATAGCTCTTGGTGTGTTCCGCTTTCAATAAAAGAGCCACGCTCCAGAACAATGATTTGGTCTGCGTGGAAGATCGTAGAGAGACGATGCGCCACGATGATCAGAGTCTTTTGTCCGTAGAACTGTGCCAAGGCATTTTGGATGGCCCGTTCCGATTGGCTATCAAGATTACTCGTGGCTTCATCGAGGATCAAAATCTCTGGATTGCGGACCAAAGCACGAGCCAACGCAATCCTCTGTCTTTGTCCACCCGACAGGCGATATCCTCTCTCTCCCAATACCGTTTGATAGCCATCGGGCAACCGCTCGATGAATTGGTCGGCGTGCGCCCACACGGCGGCCTGCTCAATTTCCTTTTTGCTCGCATCCAATTTCCCAAAGCGGATGTTCTCTTCGATGGTGTCGTTGAAAATGAAGGTGTCCTGACTCACCATCCCAATCTTATCGCGCCAAGAAGTGAGCTCAAATGTGCGCAGATCCATGCCATCGATGGTAATGCGGCCACTTGTAGGATCGTAGAGCCGCAGTAACAGATCCAAAAAGCTCGATTTACCTGCGCCAGAAGAGCCGACAAAGGCCACTGTCTGTCCTTTCCGAATGGTCACATGCAAGGAACGGATCGCATCTTCTTTCGTATTTTCATACTTCAAAGAGACGTCTCGAAACTCCATGACATGCTGCAGTCCGGGGAAAGGCACCCCTTCATGGGAGATAAATTGCTTATCCGATTCATCTAGAATTTCTTCTAACCGCAGCACCTGCCCCCAATTGCCTGCAATCGCGCCGAGATTGACCAGAAACATCTGAATGCGAGTATTCAGCCGATATAAAATGAGGATGAATGTCAAAAGCAGTGGAATGGCCGATGAAGAGAGAATCGTTTGTCCCACCACTAAAAATACGGCGACCAGACTAATTCCGGTGATTTCATTAAAGGAGGGGATGATGTTACTCCAGAGCATGATTCTCTTGGACAGCTCTGCAATCCGCCCCAATGTCCCCCGGATGCGCTCCATCACCGCCGCTTGGCGACAGAATGTGTGAATGGCTCTGAGTCCATTCAAACTTTGCACGGTTTGCTTGCTGAAATCGACGATGTGCTCTTGGAGGTGCTGAGAGTATTTGGAAATACGTCGGATCACCACTTTCTGCGTCAAAGTAATGGAGCCAAACGTCACAATCACTAAAAGAGTGAGTGGCACAGACAAGTAGACCATCATCCAGAGTTGGATCAAAATCATCAGCGCAGACACCACAAGTCCGTTCAGCGCATTCATCAGAGGCATTGTCATGGTAGCGGGCATCTTTGCGTATTCGAGCAGATCTCCACTTTTATACCGATTGACACAGGCAAAAGAGAATTTCAAGATCTGGGAATAGATCTTTTCTTGCGCCTCATTCTGGATCCGAATCCCGAGTATCATCGAAGTATATTGTCCGGCATAGGCGGTCATACTCCGTAAAATTTGCATGCAGACACCGGCTACAATGAACAGGGTAAAGCTTCCCTGTAGCTGGAAGTAGTGCATGACCCAAGTCAAAAAAGCCCCTGTTTCTCCCTTTTGTCCTCCACTCAATTCCCCCATCGCCAGTAAGATAAATCCAAAGGTCAACCCCTCAAAGAGCGCGGAAATAAAATTGAGTCCCGCCATGAGAGAAAAGGGCCATAAATTTTTGCTCGCTTTGCCCAGCAGAATGTGACGGATATGGGGAAATCTCATAAACTTTTTACCGCAGCTAATACTTCTTTGGGCGTGATCTGCCGGATGCAAGCCATGAATGCACAGCCCCGTTTATTCAAACAAGGCGAGCAGAGTACTTTATGAATCAATCCTTTGCAATGAGGGTGAGGAGGAAGCCATAGGCGCATGTCTGCGATACCTGTAAAAAGAGCGACTGTCGGCACCTTGGCTGCCGCAGCAACATGGATGGCTGCTGAATCGACGCTGATGAGACACTTTGCTTGTTGTACTGTTTCCACAAATTGACGCCAGTTGAGCCGGTTACACAAATTTATCCCATTTTTTGCCAATTGACAAGCGGCGTCTGCTCGCTCCCATTCACGCTCCCCTTGTCCTGTGAAAAAGAGCGGTCTATCGCCGAGCAGTTTGATCAGCTCTTTCCACGATTCGAATGGCCATTCTTTCAACTCTGAAGAGGTGCCCATGTGGATGACAAAGGCATCTGTTTGCTGTTGTTTGCATGCATAATAGGGCAAAGGCGATTCGAATTCCGCAGCGATATGCAGGGGCTGCAGAAGTTTCAAAAACGCAAACCCGATGTACTTTTCCGTTCCGGCAAAAGGAACGCAGTGCGTCAATAGAGGGCCCAGTCCTCCCGTTGCATAACCGATCCGCACAGGGATTTTCGAGCGATATAACAGTCCGATCCCATTCGGAAAATAAGGCTGCAGATTGATTGCGACATCATAGCCTACTGCTCGGATCTCTTGCAGCGCTGTCCGAGCTGTTTGCAGATGCTGTTTGAGCGATTTGTTCACATACCCATGATCAAAAGAGTGGATCCATGTCACCTCGGGAAGCTCTTTGATTACTGGGACCGACTTGCTCGCCACTAAAAAGCCAATTTTTGCATCGGGAAACTTTTTTTTAAGAGCAGGGAGGACCGTTGTCGCAATCACCGCGTCTCCCATAAATCCTGTATTGCAAACCAAAATTTTCTGAGGCGCTTTTTCTATCGGAAATTCCCGCCGATGCCGGGTGAAGAAGCGCAACAACCCATCCATCGTCTTCATGACAGCCAGAGAAAAGCGGTTTTGGATCAGATATTTCATATAAGCTGATGCAACAGATAGTCGGCATAGGCCATCATAGCCTCTACCGACAAAATCTCCTCCGAGAATTTTATCGCGCTCCTCACCAATCCCTTGCACTCTTCTTCGTGCGTTTCGGGCCACCTCTTTTTTTTTTTTTTTTCCGCGCCATTGCGAGCAAAAGGAATGTAGTGGACATAGGGAGATAGACCCGGATAGTACCATTCCTGGTAATCGGAATCTTGCTTAAACACGACCGAGCCGCTCGCCAACTGCCAAAAGAACGAGCCGCCAAAGCAATTGCCGTCGAGCGATAACAGATACCGAAATTGCGCTTGAGCCTCTTCAGCAACCCCCTGTCCGACAAGATTTTCCTCCATCAGCCGTCTCTGGACGGCCTCATCGATTTGCGGGAAAGAGGAAAAAAGAGCATCGATTTCTTCGGGATATTTTCGAGAGAGCTGAACAATCGGATACCTTGATGTAAAGCCAGTCGTCGCTCCCCGCCAAAAGAGCACAGGTTTTTTCTGTTCCCATGCCATTTCTTGCTGTTGGAGTTTTCTCTTCAACCGCTGCCAATGAAAGAGCCATTCTACATGAGGGAATAGGACGACCTTTGCATTTTGAGACGTTTTAGAAATCGCAAATACAGGAGCATGGGTACACGCCAATAATTGTGGATCTTCGTACAAATCGTGACTCGTGAACAAAAACTCCACATCTGGCAAAGGCAACAGTCTCTGGATAAAAAATCGCATCTTAAGAACGCGAGGGTGTTGCCATGCTTGCTGGATCGTCGGAGAAACGATGCGCCCCTTCTGGATCGAAAATCGGGTCAGCTGCGCCGCTTGCCCCAAGCCACACCGCTCGATTTCAGCAACGGTTCTTGCCACGTCATTGGGTCCCTCAATGCGGACTTGGGCCCAGCTAGGCAGAGGAGAGCGTCTCTTTTCTTCCCACCGCATCCGGTTCACAAAGAAAAAAGGGCACTTTTTTACAAAACTTCCGAATGCTCTTGAAACCACGCAATGACCTCTCGGATCCCTTGTTTCAAGGGAACAGTCGAGTAGTGCCCTAGAATGTGCTGCAACTTCTGAATGGAGAGCACCTTCGAGCGAGCCCCCACATATTTGGACACATCGAATTGCACCTTCTCAAATGGATAGCCCACCTCTTCGCAGATCAGTTGGGCATACTCTCGGATAGAATGCTCTTTTCCCTCGCCAATGTTGATCAAGGTATTTTTTTCCCTTTCCGCCAATAGCTGTAAGTTCTGGATGAAATCTTGCACATGCACGAGCTCTCTTTTTTGCATCCCATCGCCCCACAGCACGACAGCATCGCCGTAGAGCTTGCCTCGGAGAATCTTCCGGATCAAATCGAAGATGAAGTGGAGCTGTCTTCCGTCGGTATGATAGCCGCCGCCATATAAAGTAGAAGGAATCACATAGAGAAATTCCAGTCCATATTGCTTATGTAAAGCCATAAGACCTGCATAGAGCATTCTCTTGGTCATCGCGTAGGTAAAGAGGCTATCGATCGGCTCTCCTACCATATAATTTTTTTCTTCTAGAGGAAGCTGAGGATCGTAGGAGCAGCTGGTGCCCATGGCAATCATCTTCGCCTGCGGCTGACGCTTCTGCCACCAGTCGAGCATATGCGTGTTGAGTTTTTGGTTGATGAGCCACTGCTCTCCTGGATGGCGCAGACAAAAATCACCTGCCTGCGTCCATGCGGCCAAATGGTAGATCTGATCGAAGCGGTGAGCATTGAATTGGGTCAGCGAGTCGGCTTGCGTCAGATCGCAGTTTTTGGAAGAAACTTCAACAACCTCATGCCCCTCTTTTTTGAGGTGCGGCACCAAAAATCTCCCTAAAAATCCACTTGCACCGGTGACTAACATTTTCATGCTGTCTCGATAGGGAAAAAGAATTCGACCCCTTTTTGGATCAGATGTTGGTTATTCTGTAGGATCTCTTTTTTGAAATTCCACGCCAACACGTAGTAGACATCGGGAGGAGCGATCTCCTTTTCAATCAGCACAGGCAAGTGCATCCCAGGACTAAAGAGATGGCGGCGCAGTTCGTTTTTTTCCACAAGACAATCCAGATACTGCTTACCAATGCCAAAATAGTTGAGCAGTGTGTTGCCCTTGACAGGCGCTCCCATGCCAAAAATCCGCTTCCCTTCTCTTTTTTTTTGCTGCAAGTAGGCGAGGTTTTTTTCTTTTAATTGCGCGATTTTTTCGGCAAAACGGCGATAAGCATCCAACGCATTGCAGCCAGATTCCTCTTCTTCTCGCTTCATCTGCAAAAGGCGCTCGCTTGGGCTCCGCTTGCCTATATGACCCACATATCCCATGATCGAGCCGCCATGAATGGGAGCGAGCTCTGCATCAAATAGCTCCAGGCCATGCCGTTTCAATAATACATCGATCGTGCGCAGCGTGTAATACAGTAGGTGTTCATGGTAAATCTGATCAAACGCGACATTCTCCATGATTTTTTTCATATAGAGAAACTGCACAACGAAAACACCATCGGGTTTTAGGTATTTTTTGATCGCTTCAGTGACGGAGTGGAGCTCTTCTAAATGGAAAAATACGCCCGAAGCGTTGATCACATCGAAAGAGCGGCCAATCTTGTCCGCTACTTCTAGATTAAAAAAGTCGCACCGCGTAGGCACTCCCCTCTTTTCAGCAATTTCCACTACATTATGCGCCGCTTCCACACCTAAAACATCATAGCCGAGTTTTTGATACGAAATGAGTTGCGTCCCATCATTCGAGCCAATATCCAACACCGACTTTTGCTTTTTGTCGGCGTGGAAACGTTCGTCCACGGTTTTGGCCACCCGATCGAAGTGATCTGCGAGAGAGCGAGTGATCCCCGAAAGGTAGGTATTGGTCGTGTACATCGCTTCTTTTTTGACCGTATAGTCGATTTGCGCTGTGGCACATTTTTTACAAAGCAAAACACGGAGCGGGTAAAAGGGCTCTTTGCCCACATCTTCTTGTCTTAAGAAATGGAGTCCCACCGGCTGCTTTCCTAGATCGACACCCACTTCGAACTCTTCGTGATCACATACTCTGCATTGCATATCCTTTGATGATAGCGCACCGAAAGTGCAATGTAAAGCTGCTTTACATTTGAGCCAATTGCTGCCAAACTGACACTTCTATGCGAAGAATCATCTCCCGAACACCTGTCCGGATCAGCTTCTTTGGAGGGGGCACCGACTATCCAGCCTATTACCTCAGACATCCGGGTGCTATTCTGGGGACGACCATCGACAAATACACCTACATCAACATCAACACATTGAGCGATTTTTTCGACCATAAACTCCGCATTAGCTATTCCAAAATTGAACTCATCCGGACGCTCGAAGAGATCCAGCATCCCAGCGTCCGTGGCTGTCTGCAACACAAAGGGATGTTCCCGAAAATCGATATCCATGTCTCTGCAGACCTCCCTGCAAAAACAGGTCTTGGCTCCTCATCTTCTTTCACAGTCGGCTTTCTCAATGCGCTCTATGCCTTGGAAGGAAAAAAAATCGGCAAACAGACCCTCGCACAAGAGGCATGCCATGTGGAGCAACAGGTCATCCGAGAAAACGTGGGATCGCAAGATCAGTTCCACGCAGCTTTTGGCGGCATGAACATCATGGAATTTAGCGCCTCGCAAATCCGCGTGCGCCCCGTCATCATTTCTCCAGAGAAAAAAGAGCTCTTCCAAAATCATCTCCTCGTCTTCTATACAGGACTGACCCGCTTTGCCAGTGAAATCGTGAAAGAGCAGATCGATAAGACCCAAAGTCTCGACAACGACAGCTACTTGAAGCGCATGTATGAGATGGTCTTTGAAGCAGAAGGAATTCTGTCCGACGCCACACCGCATCAGATGATGCCCGAGCTCGGCAAACTTTTAAACGAAGGGTGGAGTTTGAAAAAACAGCTCTCGAGTAAAATTTCCAATCCGACGATCGATGCTATGTATCAAATGGCGCTCCAATGTGGCGCCTATGGCGGCAAGCTCTGCGGGGCGGGCAGCGGAGGATTTCTGGCCCTCTTTGTTCCTCCCGAAGCGCAGCCCAACGTCCGCGCTGCACTCAAAGATCTTCTCGAAGTCCCTGTCCGTTTTGAAAACGAGGGGAGCACCATTATTTACATGAAGGACTGATGTGGAAGCACTTCTATTAGTCGGTGGGCTTGGAACCCGCCTCGCATTGCCTAATCTTCCAAAAGCCCTGGCTCCGATCCAACAGATCCCTTTCCTCAAAATTCTGCTCGATCAGCTCACCCACTGGCAAGTGAGCAAGATCGTCCTTGCCATCGGGCACAGGGCGCAAGCCATTGTCGACTATGTAAACAGCCTCCACTTGCCAATCGAATACTCCTGGGAAACTGCCCCTCTTGGCACCGGAGGCGCGCTCCTCAATGCTCTCTCTAAAATCCGCGCAGAGACTTTTCTGGTCATGAACGGCGATTCTTTTTTTGATCTGCCACTGGCTCCTTTCCTCGAGCTCCACCGCACCCATTCCGCTGTCGCTACGATTGCCTGCCATCATATCGAAGACATTAGCCGCTATGGCTCTCTGGAGTTAGAAGAGACGGGACGCATCCGCTGCTTTCAGGAAAAGCGGGGAGAATCTAAACCCGGCTGGATCAATGCCGGCATCTACCTCATGCAAAAAAAAGCGCTAGAAGCTTTTCCCCTTCGGTCTTGTTCTTTAGAAAAAGACATTTTCCCCACCCTTATCCCGCAAGGAGTGTTTGCCTATCGCCACTCTGCTACTTTTATCGACATCGGCACGCCTCAATCGCTCCAAGATGCCCAAAACGTGTTAAAATCTCTGGTTGTATGAAATACATCTCCCTCTTACCCGATCTGCAGAGTCAAGTAGGCCACATCCTCGACTACCACCTGGCCCTCAAAGAAGCTCTGGCTAGGCGAGGATATAGTCATGAAGCTTGGGTGCCCCGCGCGTGCCAAATAGATCTTCCTGCATCATGGAGCAAACTCCTCCTGAACCCAAAACGCCTCTACTGCAATAGCCGCGCCCATTTTCTGGCTTTACAACAAGTAGCAGATCCGCAGAACTCCATCCTTTTTTTAGAGCACTTCCGCCTCATCGACCTATTCGCTCTGTTTTGGGGCCTCGTCTTTCAAAAGCACCGTTGGAAAATCTGGCTTTTACACCGCTACTCTCCTCTGCAGATGAAATGTCATGGCAAGCTGCATGCTCTTGCCTACAAATTTTTGCGCCTCAAGGCCGATCTCACCTTTCTCACTGACAGTGAGCTGTTGGCGGAACAACTACAAAGCGTATTGCACCAAAAGTTGACGGTGGTTCCCATCCCTCACGGCCAGCCCAGAACGGACAAGAAGTTTCCCAAAGAATCGCATCTCATTTACTGCTGGTGGCCCGGCGGCGCGACTCGTCCGGCCAAAGGACTCAAGCACATTTGCCATTTGTCTCATCTTTTAGCAGAACATGAAGCTCCGATCCGACTCATCGTAGCCAAAAACAGCCAAGCGAAGGGGGTTATTGCTTCTCCGAGCGTCTGCTTCATTGACGACGAGCTGAGTCGAGAAGCGTATGAGATGTGGATGAACACAGCGGATATAACGCTACTACCGTACGATCCGCAAGTATATGGAGCGGCCACGTCGGGCATTTTTGTGGAAGCTATTTCAGCTGGTAAACTCCCGCTCATCCACCGCAATACGTGGATGGAGTATGAGGCAAAAAAATTTGGCTTAAGAGAGCTCTGCATCGACTGGGAAAGTCCAGATATTCTGAAACAAATAGAGCAGATCTGGCAGGATAGAGAGGTGAAAAAACAACTCAAAAACATGCAGCAGCATTACAGATCTTATCACTGCATTGAAAAATTCTCAGACGTTCTTGAGAGCTGTCATTCGTAAGATCGGATACGCTGCAATGACTTCTCGAATCCCGTCCTTTAATGTTTTGGTCGGCGTCCATCCTAAAGATTCGAGCTTTTCATTGCTCACGATGTAATCCCGCTTATCAGGATCTTCTCCAATAGATGCAGAATGGATATATAAATCAGGGACAAACTGTTTAATTTCCTCACAAAGTTCTCGCTTGCTGAGATTTGCACTCGACAGCCCTACATTAAAGGCCTGCCCTTTCATCCGCTCAAAATTTTGTATACCAAATAAAAAGGCGCGCGCCACATCTAAAACGTGGATGTAATTTCTTTTGAAATGCTCTTCGAATAGGACAATACATTTATCTTGGCAAGCGCGGAAGGTAAAATCATTGACTAATAGATCGAGTCGCATCCTAGGGGAAATGCCAAACACGGTCGCTAAACGAAAAGAAATTGCCCGTTTAGAAGCAAGAAGCATGCTTTCAATATCTACTTTTAATTTGCCATAAAGAGAAATGGGCTTGAGAGGGCTTGTCTCATCACAGAATTGATTCCTCTCTCCAATTCCATATCCGCTATTTGTGTTGGGAAATAGAATCATTTGATCGGGAGTACTCGCCTTCAGAATGATCTCCACCGCATCATAGTTGATTCGCTTTGCTAAATCAGGCTGGCTCGCACAAGCGGGAGCCCCGACAATCGCTGCCAAGGGAATGATGATCCCTGCTTCGCGTACCAACTTTTGCATCAACTCTACATTGCAGACATCTCCTTTAATGAAGCGAAACTGGGGATGGCCAAAGCAGGGGAGAAGCGACATCTGATTGAACACCAGATGATCCAAAACAGTCACTGCATAACCACTCTCCAAAAGCAAGGGCACCAATCGAGAGCCAATATATCCCGCTCCGCCTGTAACCAAAACTTGTCTTTTATTTTGCATCATGTCCATCCTTGAAAAGGAGTATACAATGAGTCGCTTTTAATGAAGACAATTCTTTACTCTCTCCTTCCCTCTTTACACGATGAAAGTGGGCATGTAGCCATCTACAATCACTCTGTTTCTCAAGCAGCCCGCACCAATGGTTGGAAACATATCTCCTTAATTCCCAAAAATTGTCAGATTCAGGCGCCTCCAAAAACTTGGATACGGGCCCTCCATTTCAACACACAAATAATGGGAACTTTTTCAGTTGTGGAAAGACTGCTGCGCCCCTTCTTTGGGAACCTTCTCTTTTTCTTCTATTTTTTGCGCAAACTGAGAACTAAAAAAGCAGTTCTATTCCTCGAATACTACACGCTTCCCGTTTTAGCCGCCTTAGCTGTAGCTCTTTTTTGCATCCGCCCCAAGGTACAGTTTTGGCATATGATCCGCTTTGCACCTGGACAGTTGAAAACCGGAGGGAAAATCCATCGACTTCTTCAAAAATTATTTGATTGGGGGATTGGGAAAAATGGAACAGTGTTATTGAGTGATAGCGAGCCCATTGCGAAAGAGCTTTCCCTTTTTTTGCAAAAACCTGTCCGCGTGATTCCTATTCCGCATACACAAGGCGTCTTTCGCAAACAGACGCTCTCCGCTTCCCCCATTCTGTGTTGGTGGCCAGGCCCTCCGAGAAGTGAGAAAGGGCTCACCATGATTGTAGAGTTTTCGCGGAGATTGTCACAAAGCTCACAGCCAATACAACTGCTTGTCGCTGATGCTCTACAAACGGACCCTACTTTTCAACATAAGAAAGTGCAATTTTTACCTAGCATCCTTTCACGCGAGGAATATTGTACGTGGCTGAGTCGGGTACACTTTGTCTTACTTCCTTATGATAAGCAGATTTACGGAAATCGAACCTCGGGAATTTTTGTGGAGGCTATCTTGAGCCAAGCAATCCCTCTAGTCCAAGCAGACACCTGGATGTCTCACGAATGCCTGCGTTATGATCTTTCTGACTACATTGTGGATTGGTCGTGTTTTGAGCATCGCATGTCTGATTTATTAGGGGATCAAATATTGCATAAAAGACTTGAAATCATGCGGCAAAGCTATGCAGAATACCATTGTGAAAGTACGTTCGCCAAAACCCTTCAGCATTTAGAAATAAGATGAAAAGAGCCATTCGCCCTCTTAACGATTCTTCCTGGTCCCGTAGAATATTGCACCTGCTCATCAAAAAAAGCTTAGAAGGATTGACTTGGCTGTTGCTTCCCGTCGCTTTTCTTTTAAAGCTTGCCAAGGTGCGCGTGCTGGCTGTGAAATTTCAAGCCATCGGTCATCTTGCGGTAGAACCCGATCTTTATCTCCGAGAACATTTGATTTTGAACAACAAGCATCGCACCATTCTCTTTCCCCCTTTTCGTTCATTTTTATTTGAGAAGTCTTTGCGATCTGCAGTGTGCAACCAAACACTTTTAGATTGCTGGCGCAAACACTTCTTTGTTATTGACAATCTCTTTCTATATATCCTTCTTTACCCCATTCTGAAATCGCCGCTATTACAATATGATTGCGATTATTATTTGCAGTTAAAATTTGCCAGAAACTATCGGCCCGGCTGGGATTACATATCCATTCACAACGCGTTTCGAGATAAATTTGAAAAGAACAGAGGCTTTTCTCCCCTACTTTCCCTAGATATAAAACAGAAACAGCAAGGAAGAGCCATCCTAGAGAAACTAGGCGTTCCAAAAGATGCATGGTTTGTCTGCTTCAATTGCCGTGAAGAAGGGTATTATGCTCCCCATGAAACCACTTGTCGTAATGCCAAGATCGAACATTTACAGCTTGCCCTAGAAGAAATAGTCCAAAGAGGAGGGTGGTGCATTCGTACAGGGTCAGCATTCGCAAGTCCGCTCCCTCCCTCTCTCGCCTCTCCTAGAATCATTGACTACCCTCATACGGAGTATGTCAGTGACTTTATGGATATATTTTTGGTGTCTCATTGCCGATTTTTTCTCGGCAATAATAGCGGCCTAACAGTGACTGCGAGTCTCTTTGGCGTTCCTTGTATCTGGGTCAATGTCGTTCCCTTTGGCATCCTGGGAGTCGCTTCAAAAGAAGATGATATTGTGATCTTTAAGCTCCAAAAATCGAAAGTAGATCAGAAATGGATTCCCTTCTCGATTTGTCTGCAATCCTTCCTTTCCACTTCCATCAATAGCAACGAATACAATGAGTTCCAAATAGAATTAACAGAAAATGCACCTGAAGAAATACTAGATACGGTGTTAGAGATGTTTGATCGGCTAGAGAATCGATTACAAATAGAGGCCAAAGACCAGGAGCTTCAACTCCGCTTTAAATCCATGCTCAGCTCCTTTAATCCTTCCAAAGGCTCTCAGGCTCGGGTCGGGAAAATGTTTCTGAGAAAATATGAACATTTACTCATATAGCAAAAAACGATACAATTAATGGCAATGTCATCACAGCCGCTCCTTTCCGTCGTCATTCAAAGCTACAATTACGCACATTTTATTCGTGATGCCATTGATTCCATTCTCATCCAGGACTTCCCCTCTGAACAAATGGAGCTGATTATCATTGATGATGCTTCCACAGATAATAGTCGAGACATCATCCAGGAATATGCCCGCAAATACCCCTATATCCGCCCCATTTTCTATGAACAAAATCGAGGAACCCACTTTTCGGTGAACCATAGCATCGATCTGGCGCAGGGAAAATACATCCATTGGCTCGCAGCAGATGATTTTCGAGACCGTCAGTTCCTCAGAAAATCGATGGAGGCGCTTTTGGCAAACCCAGCGATTGGAATCTGTTGTTCTGATTTTGGGTATGTAGAGGAGCGAACCGGAAGATCCCATCTCTTCTCCTTCCCCCTTTTAAAAGGAGTCTCAGCTCCTGTCGTTTTGCAACCAGACACGCTCATTAAGCAATTGCAAACATCCAACTTTTGGATCCCGGGTCACACAACAATCGTCAAAAAAGAATCGGTCATCCGATATGGAAAATTTGAGGCCGCAATCCGAGAAAAATGCGACTGGTATCTCTTTCATTATATCGCCCTCAATGAGGGGGTCGTTTACCTCCCAGAAGTTCTTGCCTATCTCTATTCCCATTCTCATTCTTACAGTGCTAAACTCGTGCGCACGAAAGAAACAAGAAAAGCGGGCGCCAGGCAATTTTTAAAATTTCTGGATCAACAGCCCTCACAAAAGCTGTTTTATCGCGCCTGTCTTTTGGGATGGGTTTTCAGAGCCATTCCTGCTGAATTTTTGAAGCCGAATCGATGGAGTGCTTTTCTTCATTTAGTCGCGAGAAAACTGCGAAAAGGTTTATGGAAATCGAAGATTTACAACGCATAGCAAGAGAAATCCGCTATACAATCATTGAAATGTCCAAAATAGGAAAAGCCCCTCACCTAGGCTCTTCTCTATCTTGCGTAGATATTCTCGTCGCTGCCTATTACGAATTCTTGCAGATTGACCCCCAATTGCCTCAACACCGACTGCGAGATCGTTTTATTTTAAGCAAAGGTCACGCAATCAGCACCTTATACGCACTCTTGGCCAAGAGAAAATTTTTTCCTAGCGAATGGCTCAAAACATTCAATAAAGATGGAGGGGCATTGCCGGAACACCCCACTCCGAAATGCGTATCGGGAGTGGAAATGGCGACCGGATCTCTAGGGCATGGCTTGTCGGTTGCCATTGGGCAGGCCTTAGCAGGGCGCATCCTCAACGAATCGTACCGACTCATGGTTCTTTTGAGCGACGGCGAGTGCAATGAGGGCTCTGTTTGGGAAGCTGCGATGTTTGCTCCCGCCCGCAAATTAGACAACCTGATTGCTATTGTCGATTTCAATAAATGGCAGGCTACAGGGAGAAGCCAAGAAATCATGCAACTGTCTCCTTTGAAAGAAAAATGGGAAGCCTTTGGATGGCAAACATATGAGATTGACGGCCACAATTTTCAGGAGATCTTGTCCGTATTTTCTAAGATCCCCGAAACGAGAGGGAAACCGACCGCAATCATCGCGCATACCGTGAAAGGAGAAGGGGTTTCATTCATGAGAGATGATAACAACTGGCACTACCGGATTCCGAACGATGAAGAGTTAGCCAAGGCAAAAGCGGAACTAGGTGTTTGATGAGAAATGCATTTGCAGATGAAATTGGCCAACTGGCGGGAAGCGACTCTCGGATTGTCCTGCTTTCAGGGGATATTGGGAACCGGCTCTTCGAGCCCTTCAAAACAAAATTCTCCAACCGTTTTTTCAACTGCGGCGTGGCCGAGGCCAATATGGCCAGTGTCGCTGCCGGAATGGCCATGTGTGGGCTGAGACCCATCACCTATACCATCACACCCTTCAATACAACCCGCTGTCTAGAGCAGATCCGAGATGATATTTGCTACCACCAAGTTCCTGTCCTCATTGTAGGAACGGGTGCTGGCCTCTCTTACGCTTCTTTGGGATGCACGCATCACTCTTGCGAGGACATTGCCTTTCTCAGAACCATCCCCAATATGACTGTTCTTTGTCCAGCCGATGCTCTGGAGCTAAGAGCTCTTTTGCGGGCAAGTCTCAACTGGCCTGGCCCCATGTATATGAGGATTGGGAAAACAGGCGAGCCGCAAATCTATTCTTCCGTACCAGAGATTGCGATCGGCAAAGGATCTTGGATTCAAAAAGGCACAGAAATTTGCATCTTGAGCACAGGGAATATGCTCTCAGTAGCAATGGAAGCCTCAAAACTCTTGAAAGAACCTCCTGCCATCATCAGCATGCATACAGTCAAGCCCCTAGATACCGAGCTCTTGCAAGATATCTCTCATCGTTTTTCTCTGCTTGTCACGCTGGAAGAACACAGTTTGATGGGAGGCTTCGGCTCTGCAGTCGCTGAATGGCTTGTGGATCAATCGATCACGACCCCTCTGCTTCGCATCGGGACGCAAGATCGTTTTCCCCATCCCATCGGTTCACAAAAATACATCCGAGAGCAATTCGGATTGACCCCACAAGCTATCGCTAATCGGATCGAACAAAAAATAGGTTTTTATGCAAACACCAGCAGCCATCCTCGTTGATATCAATCGGATTGTGATTGATACCCTGACTCTGCCCCCGCTAAAGCCAGGACAAGTCCTCATTGAGGTCAAATATAGCGGCGTCTGCCATACCCAAGTCTTAGAATACCGAGGCCATCGGGGCAAAGACCCCTACCTTCCTCACTGTTTGGGACATGAAGGCAGTGGAGTCGTGGTGGAAGTGGGAGAAAAAGTAGAAAAAGTCAAGCCAGGTGATGCAGTCATTCTCTCCTGGATTAAAGGATCAGGCGCGAATATCGCCGGTTCGATTTTCGATTGGAAAGGGCAAAAGGTCAATGCAGGTGCGATTACAACATTTAGCAAATATTCGATCATCAGCGAAAATCGCCTCACCCCCATTCGGAATGATTTCCCGATGAAGGAGGCCGCTTTACTCGGATGCGCCATTCCAACAGGCTTGGGAGTAGTTTTTAACACAGCAAAACCGCGAGCCGGAGAGAGTTTGGCCGTCTTCGGATGCGGCGGCATTGGTCTTTGCGCAATTAAAGGAGCAGCTATCGCCGGCTGCGTGCCGATCATTGCTGTTGATATCCAAGCTTCTAAGCTCGAAAGCGCAAAACAAATGGGCGCCACCCACGTCATCGATGCCTCAAAAGAAGATCCCATCCAAGCCATTCAAAAAATCGGCCCTCTCGATTACGCCATTGAGGCAAGCGGTCACCCTGCCGTCATGAACCAAGCACTCAAATCGGTTCGCTCTCAGGGAGGAACTGCTGTGATCATCGGCAATGCAAAACAAGAACACTTCTGGTCTCTGGATCCAAAAGAATTGAACCAGGGAAAGCGCATTTTGGGAACCTGGGGAGGCGACAATCACCCCGATGTGCATTATCCTCGCTATTGCAATTTGATTCACTACGGACAACTCAATGTGAAACCTCTAATCGGCAAAAGCTATAGCTTATCTCAGATTGAACAAGCGTTGAGCGATCTCGAACAGGGACACACCTTACGTCCCATCATCGACATGAGTGCACCATGACCATTGGCATCGACTTTGATAATACCATTGTCTGTTACGACGATGCCTTTTATCAAGCAGCTCGAGAACGAGAGCTCGTTCCTGAAACCATTCCCCACTCAAAAAATGGTGTGCGTGATTATTTACGCCAGCAAAAACAAGAAACATCCTGGACAGAGCTACAAGGCTATATCTATGGACAGCGGATGAATCTTGCTTCCGCTTTTCCTGGAGTAGATCGATTTCTGCAGCTGAGCCAGAGCAAGAACACCCCCATTTACGTCATCAGCCATAAGACTAAGCACCCCTTTTTGGGACCCGCCTATGATTTGCATGCAGCTGCGATGCAATGGTTTCAATCGCAAGACTTTCCTTGGAAACCACCCGCTTTTTTTGAATTGACGCTCGAAGAAAAACTGCAACGCATCCGCACACAAAAGTGTGCTGTCTTTATTGATGATCTCCCAGAAGTTTTGCAGCACCCACAATTCCCTGACAATGTCCGAAAGATTCTCTTTGATCCACATAAAGTGCATCATACGGAATTGGAAACAGCCTCTTCCTGGGATGAAATCACTCAGATATTGTATGGCAGTTGAAGCACTTTTTCACATCCCTAAACCTCTCCGTTCTGTTCCGTTAGCGGGAGGAGCCAATAACAGGGTCTACAAGCTGGAGTTTGAGGATCTCGAACCTGTGATTTACAAACAGTATTTCCAGCATCCCAAAGATTCCCGACCTCGGTTGCAAAACGAATTCTCTTTTCTACAATATGCATGGGATATCGGGATTCGCAACATCCCGAAGCCCTTGCAAATGGACGCAGCAGCCAACGCTGCCCTCTATTCTTACTTGCCCGGAAGAGCCCTGCGACCGGAAGAAATAGGACCAAAAAGGGTGCAAGAAACGATCGATTTTTTTCTCTGTTTGAATCGTTCCCATTTACCTGCTGCGCAATTGAACATAGCGTCGGAAGCCTGCTTTTCTCTCGAAAAATTTATCGAAGTGACTGATGAGAGAATCGCTCGACTGCAAACCATGATAGCAAGTACCCCGGTCGAACAAGAAGCCCTTCGCTTTTACAAACAAGATCTTTATCCACAATGGGTTAAAATAAAACAGCTGCAATGTAAAGCTGCTTTACATTGGGAAGATCGATGCATTTCTCCCTCTGATTTTGGATTCCATAATGCGCTTTTGCAACCAGATGATACCGTGGCATTCCTCGATTTTGAATATGCGGGCTGGGATCATCCTGTGAAAACTCTTTGTGATCTCTTTAGTCAACCGAAAATCCCCTTTCCCGAACACTATTTTCCCACCGTTACACAAGCTTTTGCTACTGTCACAAAAAACCCGGAAATGTTCTTCAAAAGCATTGCAATCATTCGTCCTGTGATGCAAATTAAGTGGTGTTGCATCCTGCTGAACACCTTTACTGAAGTTGGGAAAAGCCGAAGGATTTTTTCTCACTCCGATGAAGTCGCACACCAAGAAAAGCAGTTATGCGCAGCAAAACAACTCTTAGGAAAAGTATGTCTTACATAGATTTTATCTCTCCTCTGCATCGAAAAACCAAACGAGATTATTTAGGTCGTGTCAATGAAGCTCCTAAAGCCGAAGTAGCAACGATCGCTTGCCAATTTGGGCAAGAATACTGGGATGGAGATCGCAAATATGGGTATGGCGGTTATAAATATGACGGCCGTTGGAGAGCTGTGGCAGATCTACTCAAAGAGCATTATGGGTTAAAAGCAGGAGATACCGTTCTCGATGTAGGATGTGGCCGCGCCTTTTTGCTCTATGATCTCACGCAAGCTGTTCCCGGCCTGTCTGTGAAGGGCGTCGATATCTCGGAATACGGGATTCGCACAGCGAAAGAAGAGGTCAGATCTTGTCTGCAGGTAGCAGATGCCGCAAAGCTTCCCTTTCCAGATCATTCGTTCGATCTTGTGATTTCGATCAATACTTTGCACAATTTACCCTGCGCCAAACTCGAATCGGCTCTGAAAGAAATGGAACGAGTAGGTAAAAAAAATAAGTACTTAGTAGTGGAATCATTCCGCAATGAAGAAGAAAAGGTCAATTTACTGTACTGGCAGCTGACATGCCGTTCTTTTTATTCTCCAGAAGATTGGCAGTGGTGGTTTAAGCATTGCGGATATACAGGCGACAATTCTTTCATTTATTTTGAGTAGGGGTTTTTTGCGATGGATAAAGTTCTAGTCATTGGCAGCAATTCGTTTTCGGGAAGCGATTTCATTGATCTTTTGCTAGAAGAGGGAAAATACCAAGTCATGGGAGTGAGTCGCTCTCCGGAAAAGAGCGCATTATTTCTGCCCTACAAAAAAAAATCTTCTCAGAATTACACCTTTCATCAAATCGATCTGAATCAAGATTTAGGCAAACTCAACCAACTTCTCGACGCATTTCAACCCAAATACATTGTGAATTTTGCTGCGCAAAGCGAAGTGGCCCCGAGCTGGGAAAACCCCGGGCATTGGTTTCAGACCAATGCTGTAGCACTCACCTGCCTCTTCAACCTGCTGAAAGATAAAAAATACTTGGCCAAATATGTGCACATCTCTTCTCCAGAGGTCTACGGGACTTGTGAGGGAACCGTTTATGAAAACGCCCCCTTAAATCCCACGACCCCGTACGCCGCTTCCAAAGCCGCGGGGGACCTTTCCCTCTTTACTTTTTATAAAAATTTCCACTTCCCCTTCGTCATGATTCGGGCCACCAATGTCTACGGCCCCTACCAACAACTGTTTAAAATCATTCCCCGCTCTATCCTCTATATCAAGGGGAATAAACCCATTGAACTCCATGGTGGAGGAGTGGCGGTCAAATCTTACATCCATATCCGCGATGTATCGAAAGGCGAACTTTTAGCCATGGAAAAGGGAGAAATTGGACAAATCTATCACCTTTCTCCAGATGCAGGAGTTAGCGTACGGAGTGTAGTAGAGCAAATTTGCAAGAATCTGGCAGTTCCCTTTGAGAAGGCAACAGTAGTGGCCCCTGAAAGACTAGGACAAGACAAAGCCTATATCATCGACTCCACAAAAGCTCGCCGAACCTTGGGGTGGCTCCCTGAGATCCCTCTTACAAAAGGGGTCCCCAACACCATTCAGTGGGTACAAGAGAATTACAACGAGCTCGTAAAACTCCCCTTGTCCTATGTGCATAAGGAATAAATGAGCCATTTGCCCATCGTGTGGTTAGTTGGTGGATCGGGGAAACTCGGCCAAACAATAGCAGGTTTATTGGAACCCAACTACCAAGTCATCTCCCTCAGTCGAACAGCCTGTAAAGCCAATACCCATCATTTTATCCACTATCCTGTAGATCTCTCTCAACCTCTTGTTGCTCTTCCCGATTTACTGACCCATCACTTGCCCCGCGCCATTGTTTTTTGCCAACGGTATCGACCTGCAAGTCAGTTTGATATGTCTATAGCCTGCAACACAGAAATACTCTCGACACAGCAAATCTTGGAAGAGAGCTGTGCTAAAGCCACCAGCCCCTTATCGGTTGTCATCATTTCTTCGGTGAATGCTTTTTTGATTAACCCTCATCTTTCTTTTTGGTATCATTGGTTAAAAGCATCCCAAATCCAACTGATGAAATACTACTCTGTACGCAAGAGCGCCTCGACTTTTCACATCAACTGCATCGCTCCCGGAAGTTTTTTAAAAGATACCATCGAAAATTACCCCCCCTCCCATCGTTCCTTTTTTGAGCTTCTTCAAGAATGGTCTGCAAAAAATGTCTGTACTGTACAGAATATTGCCCATTTAGTGGAGTATCTCATTTCAGATAAAGCGGCTTGTATCAATGGACAAACCATCACTCTCGATGGAGGGTTAACCAACAGATTGCAGGAGGAATTGATCCACACATATGATCAGCAAAAACGACCACTGTAGGCTTTGCCATTCAAAAAATGTAAACCTGATTTTGAAGATGCCATCTTCCCCTCCGGTAGATAATTTTAGGAAGTTGGAAGATGACGAACTTTCCCTGCCTCATTTCCCCATGGATTTATACATGTGCAAAAAATGTGGGCATGCCCAATTACTGGATGTCGTATCTCCCGATATTCTCTATGGAAACTATATCTACACTTCTTCTAGCTCTCCCGACTTAGATGCCCATTTTACCGCTTACGCATCTCACGTAGCCAAGCAACTGAAATTGGCGAAGGGAGCCCATGTCCTCGATGTCGGCAGCAATGATGGATTGCTCCTCTCCAAATTCAAAAACCTTGGATTCCAGGTACTAGGCGTCGATCCCTCGCAATATGTAGCCTCTTTAGCAAAAGCCAGTGGCATCCATACCGAAGTAGGCTTTCTCAACGCCTCTCTCGCCAACAAAATTTCCGAAAAATATGGGAAAATGGATCTAGTGACGGCGAATAACGTCTTTTCCCATGCCGACGATCTCCGTGGATTTGCGCTCTCTGTTCACGCTTTATTAAAAGACACTGGCACTTTCGTTTTTGAAGTATCTTATCTAAAAGACACGGTGGAAAACTTAGTGCTCGATTACATTTACCATGAGCATCTCTGCTATCACAGCATCCTCCCTCTCCAACAGTTCATGCAAAGCTGCGATCTCAAACTCATCGATGTAGAGCGAATTGCAACCAAAGGCGGCAGCATCCGATGCTATGCGATAAAGGCCACCAATCCCATAGCCCCTTCTCCCACCGTTGAGAAAATGATTGCGGAGGAAAAAAAGAGCGGCCTTTATGATGCAGAAACTTATGCAAAACTAGAAAAGAAGATCGATGCGATCCGATCCCAGTTGCAGGAGAAAATCCAACAAGAATTGGCTCAAGGACATCGGATTGCTGCGTATGGCGCTTCCGCAACAAGCACTGTTTTGAATGCAATGCTGGGCATCTCCGATCAGATCTCCTTTATTGTCGACGATAACCCGCTGAGACAAAAGCGGTTGAGCCCAGGCTACTTCACCCCAGTACTTGCCTCAGACTCCCTTCTCAAATACCAACCCAGCCTGACCATCATTTCTGCTTGGCGTTTCGCCGATGCGATTATGAAAAAGAACCAAGCCTATAAAAATGCCGGAGGGAAATTCCTCATCCCTCTGCCGAATTTACGAGTGGAATAATGCAAGAGACATTTGAAAAACAATACATGCCGTGTCTGGAAATCGATGAAAAATTTGGTCGATCTGAGTTTGGGATTATGAGCAATTTCGTTTGGCAAACAGACCCAAAGAGATTGGTCTTTCTCTTATCTCGGTACAAATTTGTTTCCAAAATGCTCACCGGATGTCGTAATGCCTTAGAGATTGGCTGTGCAGATGCTTTTGGAACCAGAATCGTCCGACAAGCAGTCCCTGAAGTAGTGGCCACTGACATCGATCCCATTTTCATTGAAGACTGTATCCGAAGGGAACAGAAAAGCACATGGCCTATCTCTTACCGTATTCATGACATTCTATCGGCCCCCGTTCCCGGTTCTTTTGATGGGGTATATTCGTGCGATGTCTTTGAACACATTCATCCTAAAGATGAAAAACGCTTCATTCTCAACATAAGAGACTCCATGAGTCAAAATGGAATCGCAGTCATCGGCTGCCCTTCCTTAGAATCGCAAGTTTATGCTTCCGCAGGCTCTAAAGCTGGCCATGTGAACTGTAAATCGGGAGAAGACTTACAGAATCTATGGAAGCACTATTTTCATACGGTCCTCCTCTTTTCCATGAATGATGAGGTCGTCCACACAGGATTTTCTAAACTTGCTCACTATCTATTCATTGTTTGCACAGGGAAAAAAGCATGAAAGCTCTCAATACACAACTCGTTAGCGCGGGCGTTTGGAATTGCACTGAAAAATTTCCACGATTTTCAAAACACGAAATCCCCTTTTTTATGAAAGGGATCGACCTCTCTCCTACTCTTCGCTCCCGTGTCTGCATGCATTCCGGCCTGGAAGATCGGATGCAAGAGATGTTCATTGCTTTCAGTGGGAAAACCTATGTAAGGCCGAGTTTTCACCACATCGACGAATCCTTTCACGTGATTGAAGGCTTTGGCAAATACCTCTTTTTTGATGCAGAAGGCCGCTTCACCCATGACGTAAGGCTGGGGCCTTATCACAGTGAGCTCCCTTTTTATTGCCGCATCCCTAAGCATCAGGCGCATTCGCTTATCCTTTTTTCAAAAAATGCCATGGCCCACGAAATCATCTCCGGTCCTTTTTCAAGAGCCAATACCATATTCCCTGCCTGGTCTGCCGATCTACAAACAGATGCCGAAAAAGAACAGTATCGCGCACACCATGCCACCGAACCGGTCAGTGCGATCACAGGATGTCAATTCGATCGGATTACAGAAGAGATGTGCCGCGCTAAGCCGGGCGTAGTCACTTTAAAGCGCTCAGATTTGGAGTATCTGAAATCAGAAGTCTACAAAACGACTCGAAAAAGAATCCGCCTCTGTATCCACCTCGATGACCAAGCAGCTCTGCATGAGATGTTTGTTGTCTATACCGACATGACCTATGTACGACCCAATCTCCACATCGGCAAAGATGAATCGCTTCACATTCTTGAAGGAGAGGCCGACTTCATCTTTTTTGATGAAACAGGCAAAGTAACTGCTGTCATTCCTCTGGGCGATCAATATTCCCATCGTAATTTCTTTGTCCGCGTTCCTCAAGGCGTCTATCACACCATCATCATGAGAAGCAATCACCTCATCATCCACGAGGCAACCCCGGGCCCCTTTGATCGCAAAGACACCCTCTGGGCTCCTTGGGCTCCTCTGGACAGCGATCAAGAAGCAGTCACTCGCTACCAGCAATCTCTAGAAAAGCAAATCGCAGCCTTTCGAGAATAGGTGCACCGTGTTCGAAAAAAAAGAACTGAGAAAATATGCCTTAGCCCTCCGCTATATCCAACCAGGCGACGCCGTGATTGATGCTGGTGCTTTTGAAGGGTATTACAGCTTTCTCTACAGCAAGCTTGTAGGCCCCAATGGCAAGATCTTTGCCTTTGAGCCACAGCCCCGCGCCTTCGAGCTCATCTCTCAAGAAATCAGGAAAAGACACACCACCAACATCGTTCTTTCCCCCTGCGCCGTTTCTTCCGTCCCGAACCGTCGTATCTCGATGAAAATCTATCCCCATGAAGCCAATCTCGGATGTACGGTAGAACAAAGCCTGATGGATGCCGAACGGATGCCAGGCCATACTGCTCTCATTGACGTGCAAACCGAGGCCTTGGATCAATTGATGGATTCCCTCAATCCACACCCTCTTAGCCTCATCAAAATCGATACCGAAGGGCATGAGGATCAAGTCCTCATGGGGGCCCAAAAACTGTTGCAGAGCTTCCGTCCCATCGTCATCATGGAATATGGTTTTATTCCTAACAAGTTTGAATCAAACATGATCGAGATTATGGGAAACATGGGCTTTGACTGCTTTGATTTAACAACGATGGAACAAGTCAGCCCTGGCTATATTTCTGCTCATACCGACCTGGTGGCCCTCCACAGAGGGCGTATGGAAGAATTTCAACGCTTTCTCCCTCAGCTTCGCTCTCTCCCTTATCCTCTCTTACTTAAAATCTTTGCGTGTAAAGCCAGGCTGAAAGCTTCTAAAATGCTCAACCAATAAGCCCTTCTCTAAGAAGTGCCCCCTCGTACCTCGACTTAAAAATTTTCAGAAGGCTTTGGTTCATCTTTTCCCGCCTAGCTTTGCGCTCGCGCTTTGCTAGACAGGAAAATCTGAACACAAATCCTTTGTGAAAATTTTTAAGTCGAGGTACTCGTTTTAGGGAGCACTGTTTTGAAAAATCCTAGCGATACCCTGTGCCATCATCGAGCAATCCCTTAGATCGGAAATACTCTACGTTTTCTTTGATGTATTCGGGGAAACTGTCATCAATTTCCACAAGACGCAGGCCTTGGACTGCGCCGTAAATATGGTTTGGATCTCTATGCAAGGGAATATCTGCTTCACCATGAGAAAAGGAGGCCAGTTTTTCCACATACGTCTTTAAGCCCCCCATATTGCTGAAATGCCATCCTGCATTTCGGACATGAAAGCCGCAATGATCTCTACGCGCTCGAATGCCATCAGGGCTCAGTGCTTGCACTGTAGAAAAGTGAGTCATAGCTGGGCCGTTCCACTCTCCCATTTTTCGGTTGTAAAAAAACTGATAAAATCCGCCCTCACAGGAAACGATTCTTCCGTGCCCGCCTGCCTGTAGAATCTCAAGCATCTCATCGAAGTTTCTATTTCGAATGATTTCATCGCAGTCATTGATGATGATTACATCATTCGGTGAGCAGTTGACCAGTCCTCGGATGACTTGGTTTTTTTGGAATTCTTCTCTTCCCCAAGGATCAGCGGTTCCTGGTTTATACCGCTCATTCACTACAACATGGATAATCTTGTGCAAATAAGGCTCAAAAAGGTGCTTATTTTGTTGGAAATATAAAGGCTTAGGATTGCCTCGGAACGTTTCTACCGCTTCCATCAAGACAAAATAATCTACCTTATCTGACAACTCGCGCAAACGGATTGCCAACAGGTCATATTCATTCAAAAATGGGAAACAGTCATAAATCTTGTAATTTCGTTCAGCAGCTTGGCTCCAACCAGAGACCAAAATCAGCATTGCAAGAAAAAATTTTCTCATAAAACCTCCGTTAAAAACGTACCGATGGATTATAAAGAAAATTTTTCATACCGTCAAGATTTTTTAATTTTCATGAAGCGAACTTGTTTTGTACTCTATTAAAGTCCAATCTCGCTCCGGTGATGGAACAGAGAGAATAACCCAATCGTTCGGATAGAAATTCTTTGAAATTCGATTTAAATATGGATCGGCGTCGTATGGGTCATAAAACCATCGATTCGGAGCAATGATTAATCCATCAGGAGTTTGCTTGAGGTATGCTGCCCACCAACTAAAAGTAGAATTGCTGGTCACAAGATTTTTACAAAAAGTCATTAAATAAAAATCAGTTATATAATCATTACCCTCAATAAACACAACATTCTCGCCTTGCCAATTCAAATGCCTTTTACACCACTCTATTCTATCTGAAAATACCACAAATAAATGCTCATCATCAAAAAAATCCATTGCTGTTTGGTAATACTCTTCGCCTAAAAAACAATGTAATTCAAGTTGAGGATGATAGGTCCTTATGTGAACTGCCACCGTTTTGGGATGATCAAGGATCCGAGAATATTTTCCTTTTAATTCACTTAAGACTTCAGCTGGTGCTGCATAAAGCTCACGAATTCGATCTTTATATGGATCAAAGTATGTAAATTCATGCGTTACCCCACACATGCAAACATTGCCAGGAACAAAATGACAGGGGATTCCCCCTATACTCTGATATTTGCCAATGTGATAAGGCTTATCGGGATTAATATGTATATCTCCCGAAATATTTTGCGGTAACCGATGAAAAATTCGATCGTAATTGAGTTGCCCCCCAGGCCTCCCAATTAAAAATTCTTTTGAGAAAACTGGTATTTTATCATGAGTCCATGCCCAACTCATTACGATTGCATAGGAAAAAAGTTGGCTACCAAATTGCCCCCATTCCTCGCAAATTGTTACATAATCCCTAGCCAGACATTTACCAACAATCAGAAAAACTAAAACAAAAATCTTCATAAGATTTCACTAGACTGTAGATTTTCTATTATTTGATAATATTCCTTTCCGTGCAGATTTAAATCTTGCAATTTCATTACAATTTCAGCAGGAAAACAATCAGGATGTATCCACCAATCTTCAAATTTATCACCACCCATTGACACATCAGAGCAAATCAGGCAGTAACCAAAAGAAGAAAGAATTTCTCGCTCCTTGCTCCTATAGACATCTCCATATCTGTAATAATCATGCTCTATAGTAATTACCTTAAATTTGTAGGTATTAAGCGGTATTTTTCGCAAGACAGCATCATAATTACCATCAACGTCTAGAGAAAGATAATCAATAATACACGGAAAAGAGAGTAACAGCGCATTATAATCTACTTCTGTCGCATCTTGGATCAACAACATATTTTGACGGTTTTTTTTCCAATCAGGTACATAGGCATCTGAGATATCAATGCTCACACCTTTCCATCCGAAGTCTTTTTCAAACACGTAAGTATTATTAATATAAATCGGCTGCCACGCTCCAATTTCAAGATAATGCCCCTCATCTTGCTTATTAAGAAGTTTATACAGCAAATGATGAACAAACTGATCTTGATAAGCTTGAGAGTGAAACTCCTGACTTATCAAGCTTTGCGAAAATAAAAGACACGCAATGATTAAATTTCTCACCTAAAACTCCTACTGTTCATCGATTGATGTAGTATCAAATTCCAACAAATTATAATCCCGGGACGGAGACGCTGCTGGAAGTATGATCCACTCCTTCGGATAAAACTGTTTCGTTATTCGATTTACGTACGGATCTGAATCATACGGATCATAAAACCAACGCTTTGGGGCAATGATTAATCCGCTAGGATCCTTCTTGAGATAGGCGGCCCACCAGCTAAAAGTTGAATTAGATGTGATTATGTTTTTGCAATAATTCATCAGATAGAAATCGAGGATATGATGGTTCCCCTCAATAAATATTGCATTCTTGCCTTGCAGATCTAGGTGCTTTTTACACCATTCAATCCGATCAGAAAAAATCACAAATAAATGATCTTCATCAAATTGATTCAGAGCATTCTGATAGTAATCGGATCCCAAACAGCAATGTTTTAACAAAATCGGATGATACGTCCGTACATGAACAGCTACGGTTTTAGGATGATTCAATATGAAATCGTATTTCTCTTTTAATTCTGCAATAACGACATCAGAAGGCCCGAATAGCTCTCGAATTTTTTCACGATACTCGTGAAAATAAGAGAGCTCGTGGGATGTACTACATAGACAAACATTCCCTTTTACATAAGGAAGTGGCGCGCCATTCTTTCCAATATAAGGAAGACATTGGAAAGTAGTTTGATCCACTTCTATTTCAGGGACCATGGCATACGAAAACATTTGACTCCCAAATTGCCCTCCTTCCTGACAAATCATCACATATTCAGCTCCCCAGGCCACTCCTGTTACGTTAGCTGCGATCAAAAGTAACCAATAAAAAAGTCTCATTTCCGTCCTCTAGGGGCATGAGGCAGGCTGGGGATCCGAATCCAAGTATTTGGGATCACTTCTTCACCAGAGTGACCTGTCCATCGGTCAGGAGCTATGATCACTTTATCTGCATGCTTATTGATCCAAGCAGCCCACCAAGAAAAAGTAGAGCCAGGAGAAACCACAACATAGTTACAAAGAGATATCATATAAAAGTCGATATAATACGGCTCGTTGATGATGAATTGGATATTGCGACCAGGTAGTTTTGGGAAATTCGGCACCACCACATGGGGCGCGTCCATGAATACGAGAAACAGATATTCTGAAGGGAAATACTCGATGGCTTGCGCGAAATAATCCCACCAAACGTTGTCTTCCGCAAATAACTCTGGAGATCTCCCATCAGGAATAAAGGTTCTTACGTGAATGGCTACTGTCTTGTTGTTTTGCAACAGAGTTCCATATTTTTCGTTAATCTCTTGCAAAATCCTCTCAGAAGGAGCAAAGAGGGCTCGGATCGTTTCGGCATGATGGGCAAAATACTTTTCGGTTTGATAAAGCCCGTGCAATACAAGAGTTTTGTTGTGCACATTAGGAATCGGACTGTACCGCGTATAATGATCTTCAGAATGATGATACAATTTACTATGTCTGGGAATTGACTTAAGACTCACACGATGCAAGACGTCGCGATAATAACTCTGTCCATGGGTATAGGCGATGAGCATAGGGAAAACTGCTTCGCACTGATGGTCTAAAGCATACGCCGTTGCGGCGGCAATCTGAAAGAGATGATTGCCGAGCTGTCCTTCAAATTCACAGGTGATGCAGGAGGTTCCGTAGATACAGACAGACAAGCCAGAGAAAACGAAAACGAGGAATTTGTAAAACATAAGTTAAAATTTTACAGAGATAGATTCTTTTTTGCAAAGAAATCTTTTACTTGAGCAGACGCGTGATGAATTTGCAGAGGGGAACTTTTTTCACAGATTCTTGATTCCCTACAACTTGAACGCTCATTGCTGCTGCGATTGAACCGATAAACCCGGCCAGCATAGTGGAATACCCGTGAGCTAGGCACAGAGAAGAGAGCGATAGATAGCTATCGCCTGCACCGATCCGATCTACACTGTGGGTCGCGAATGCAGGAATATGTACAACACCCTCTTCTCTTGAAAAGCAACTGACTCCATGCACCCCTTGAGTTACTGACAAAAGGGGACAGTTCAGAATCTGGCAAATATCAGCCGCTATACCCTCTAGAGCGCTCTTGGAATCGTGTGCCGCTAATCTCAGTTCTGGCTCATTGAGCGAGATATAATCCGCTCTGCAGTAATTGGTTACCACGTTGAAGCCTCGATTACCGCTATTGGTTTGGGTATTGAGGGCCAAAAAGCCAGGTACGTCGCACAGCGCTTCAACCAGGGGATGATTCGTAAAGCCATTCCCAAAATCAGATACTAGAATCAAATCATAGTGAGCAGCTTCTTTCCGTATGAAATCGATGATTTGCCCTGTTTGCGCTTCATTTAAAGCTTCTTCTTGATTCGAATATGTTTCAAAAAGTTTGGTGAGAGTTGTACCGTCTTTCCAGACATATCTTTTTTTTGTTAAGGTCGGTGACTTATCTAAAAATGTGAACTCTCCACGCACATTCGGTTCTAAATTCTCGCGGATGAAATGGAGATGTGGACAGTTTTTTCCTAAAGCCGTAACTAAAGTCACCTGTTTCGCAAACTGGGCTACATGATTGGCAATGATCAATGAGCCACCCAGAAAAACTTCTCGATCCAAACAGCGCGCCACCATATGGAGACCTTTGCCTGTCTGTCCAAGAATCCGCGTATATTGGTATTCATCAATGATGGCATCTCCGACCACCAGTACATTCAATTGAGAAAGGGCATCGATTTTTTGGATGATATCTTGCGTTGTGTATTCTTTACGAAGTTGAGACAAAAATTCGGTGACTTTCGGAGGAGCAGTATCAAAATAGCGATTCAGAAGCGAAGAAGAGCTAAACACGATGTCATCTGTGTAATAGATCGCTCCTCCTACCTCTTCCACGGCACGTGCTTCTTCGGAGATTTTGCCCGTCACATCCTGGTCGTGCTGTTTATACTCAACTCCCTTCACGTAAAGCGAAGGACACACTCTCCGGATCGCCGATACGGCGTCTGGGGAGTCATTCAGAACGACGTAGTCCACCATTTGCAGCGCAGCAATCGATTCAAGGCGCAACTGCTCATTGAATACGGGACGGCCAGGCCCTTTATTGACAAAACGATCGGGTGTCAAGGTGACAATCAACCGATCTCCTTGCGCTTTCGCTTCTTGGAAGTGACGAATATGACCGGGATGGAGCAAATCAAACACCCCATGACACTGTACGATGATGCGCTGGTGCCTACGGTCCTCTTCGAGAGCGCTTTGCAGCGCATCGAATGTTCTAATTTTGCTTTGCTGCCGTAGATCCAAGGATTCGGGCATATTCCTTCACTCTTGCTTGTTGGTTCCAAAAATCAATGATGGTGTGCAGCAGGAAAAAATGGGTCGTCTCAACGAGACCGTAATCGTTCTGCGCAACCCAAAAATTTAGATCCCCCATGGTGCGAAGGGGATTCTGGTCGGAAAATCCGCTGAGCGTGATGAGAGAAACCCCTTTTCTCAAAGCAACCTGCGCTGCTTGGATGATATTGGGCGATTTCCCAGAACTGCTGATCGCTACTAAAAGATCATTCGGTCGCAATATGTGTTCCAGAGGATAGCAAAAGACTTGATCATATCCGTAGTCGTTAGAAAGGCACGTGACTAAATTTGAGTCAAATAGGGTCGAAGAGGGGATCTTCAAAGACTTGATCAGATCGGTACTGAAGTGAGAGGCAATGCCAGCGCTCCCCCCATTGCCAATGACATAAGCAATCCCTCTTTGATCGTGCACTCTGCCGAGCATTTCAAACGCTTTTTCCAAAGCCGCATCTTCCGTAATAGGGCCAGATGAGGCTGTGTATACAGTGGAAGCAAATGAGCGGCTTAAGTCGTGAAAGCGTTTTGCAAACATATCTATCCCTATTTTGACAGGTATTTAAACCAATTCTCGGTTGCTCTCTCAATCGATTGTGGCTCCCAAAGAGGCGCATCTTTGAAGTCGTTGATCCGAGACAAAAGGCGCTGAACCCCTTCTTCAAAAGAGACTCTCGCCTTCCAGTTGAGCTTCTGTTGGACCTCCGTTACATCTGCAAAGGTGCAGTCAGGCTCACCCGGTCTCTTAGGGATGTAGGTCACAGAGCCTCCGAGCAATTCCACCAAACGATTGACACTGTAATGGCCCGAGCTCCCAATGTTCAAAAAGTCGTTGCTCAGATTAGACTCGGCTGCGGTATAAAAAGCATCTGCTACATCGGCTACATAAGTAAAATCTCGTGTCTGTTTGCCATCTCCGACCACAGTAAACGGCTTGCCGTGGAGTTTTTGTGCCAAAAAGACGCCAAAGACTGCGCCATACACACCAGTAGTACGGGATCGGGGTCCGTAGACATTGAACAGGCGCAGCGACAGGGCGGGCAGCTTATATACTTGCGCCCAATGCAGCACTAACTGCTCGCCGAGATATTTGGTCAGAGCGTAAGGGTATTGTGGCATAATGGGCGCTGTTTCTGGAGTCGGATATTGTGAGGGAATGCCGTAACACGAAGAAGACGCCGCGTAAAGAAAGCGCTTCACACGAGCCTCTTTAGCCGCTTCCAGCACATTGAAGGTGCCATCTACGTTTGTTTCAAAATAATCGCGCGGCTTTTCCATGGAAGGGACGATGTCGGCTAAAGCCGCCAAGTGAAAGACCCAATCTACGCCATCAAAGAGCCCTTCTAAACTGTTCCTATTGCGAATATCTCCTTGCACAAAACGGAAGCGAGGATGTTGCTGGGCTTCGGCCAAATTCTTCATCCATCCGCCGCAAAGATTATCAAAGGCAGTCACCTGATGCCCTTTTTTCAGAAGCAAATCGACGAGATGGCTTCCAATGAATCCGGCTCCACCTGTGACAAGGGTTTTCATTGTAATTGGATTGCCTTCATCGTTTTGATGTTGAAATAGCGGTGATCTTCGAGCGAATTGGGCAGTTTGCCAGATTCAAAGGCCTGCAAAAGATCTTCGATGGCATTTTCGATCGTGTACTTCGGATGAAATCCGAGCTCTTCGGCAATTTTCTTCGATGAAACGTGGTAGGAGCGGTTGTCGTTTGTCGGCTCTACCACCAGATCAACAGGCCGCTTTTTCCCAACAATCTGCTGCACCATCTGGCCAAGCGACAAGACAGTGTGATTGTGATAACCGACGTTGTAGATCTTCTTCTGGATCTTCTCTTTCGGCGCTTCCAGTACATGGATATAAGCGCGGACCATATCTTCGATGTGGATATTGGGACGCATCTGCGCGCCACCCATTACTTTCACCTTGCCGGTGCGATAGGCCAAGTTGGTCAAGATGTTGACCACTACATCAAGCCTTTGGCGAGAGGCAAACCCACATACAGTTGCAGGCCGTAAAATCGTGCAGATGAAATCATCCGAAGCATACTTAAGTAGGATTTTTTCACATTCCGCTTTGTATTTGGAGTAATCGGTCAAAGGCTCCAACTCCATATCTTCGGTGACATTGGGAACTTCTTTGACTCCATATACAGAAGAAGAAGAGGCAAAAATAAAGCGCTCTACCCCTTTTTTCTTGGCGATTTGCACAAAGGGCTCGAAAGAATCCAAATTAATCGACTTACCAAGCTCTGGATTGAGCTCAAAGCTCGGATCATTGGAGATGCAAGCCAAATGTAAAGCGGCTTTACATTGATCAAGAGCCTTTTCCACTACCTTGGGATCTCGGATATCGCCTTTGATTTGGGTGAGATGAGGATGCTTTTCGAGAACCTCGTCTCCGTATAGATACAAATCGAGCACATTGACGTGATAGCCCCGTTTTAGTAATTCGGGGACGAGGCGAGAGCCCACATAGCCTGCCCCTCCAGGAACACAAATCTTTTTCACTATTTCCTCAAGTCTGAATAATCAAAGTAATCGATCATCCATTTCTGGGCAACAGATTCAACTTTTCCTCTTTCCGCATTTCTGCATTCAGTCGTCCCAATTCATATCCTTCGTAATCGACGAACTGGAAAAATTTCTGCAAAAGAGGAAATCTCTCGCACACCTGAGCGGCCATTTCTTGTGCAATGCGGCGATAGGTACTATGACCTGCTGCTTGAGATCGGATTTCACACATCCACTGCAGCGCACGCAGATTGGTGTGTATATACCAATGGATGTTGTAGGCCATGGGAACGACGTACTGCGCTTCTTCAGGAAGAGTGGGTGCGATTTGATCATAGGCAGTTTTTGCCAATTCCATTGCCTTTCTATATTCTTTTTCCATCTCCGTCCCAGCAAGTTCGGGCGGCATATAATAGCCGTAATGACAGGTGAGTCTTTGTCTTTCCTGCGTGAGTATTCTATGGCGCTGCAGATCGCGATAGGCCCCAAAATCGGCTAACAGCTCAAATGTAAAGCCAGCATGTTCCAATGCACGCGGAGACTTATGCCTTCGATTTTGTCTGCCAGCTGTTACGGCATCAAAGAGGGCTCCGATTTTTTCTTCTGGCAGCGACGCGCAATATGCTTGGAGCTTCTCTAATGAACCGTGAGCATGGGAAAATAGAAGAGCTCCTGCCACTTTAGAAATGCCCTTTGGATCTGCGTCGATCAATCGGACTCCGCAGGCTTCCGAAAAGCTCTCTATTTCTCTAGCATGTTCTTGAGAAAACCGTTCGAGAGTCTCTTGCATAGATTCCATGAACTGACTGAAAGACTGCTGGTGGCGGTGCTCGGGATCTGCTCTACGAATGAAAGAGGGAATGACCTTATTTAACTCGGTCAGCGATTTCCTGCCGATATCTTGCATTTCCGCCAGGTTGTGGCAGTTCAATTTTTGCAACAGTCCTTCGTAGAAGCGGCCATTGCCAAATACTCCCATATTGGTCAGTGCGCTAGCGGGCAATAAGCCTCTCAAGCAATCGAGCACTTTTGCACGAAGTGCTGCGGTATATGCCCCCTTTGAAATGGAGGGATCTTTTGGAAAGCTCTGCTCTATTTGTGCGGTGAGTGAGGGAATGAGTTGATTGTACGTGTCAAAGAGTACATTGCACGTATCGACGTAAAGGTTACGGAAGGCAGAGGTCATCAGCACGGGCTCTTGGTAGAACAGATAGTTCCCTTCTACTTTTTGATCGAAATAGATGTAACGGGTCGATTTTTCCAAAGGAGAGCCCCCAATCCGAGAATCTTCAATGATTTTTGCACCCAGCATAGAAATGCTCTCGATGGCCAAATGGGCGCCTCCCAATTCTCCAATCGAATCATCGCCATAGCCGTCTAGAATCCGATCGTAGAAACTCTGTGCTTTTTGCACTGCGACCATCTGTTCTTGTCCTGAATCGCTCTCCAGTAATTTCCCAGCAATACTGCCGAAGGCGGTGTCTTCATTGAGGATAAACTCTTTGAGAAGCAAAGCTCTCAGACCTAAAGTAGAGCGAGAATAGCGAGAGAAAAGCGCTCCTTTAATGACTTCGGGCAAGTTTCTCAATACAAATACGTTGCTTGTTGTATTGGTGACAAAACGTTCGAGAATTTTAATCTGACTTTCGGAGAATTCTGCGCTGATCATAGGTACCTCATGGTAACGAGGTTGCCATACGATATGCTACGAGAGCAAGGAATTTTGGCAACAGATCATCTAGTTATGAAAAGTTTACCACAGAGATAGACACCTCAGAGAAGAAACTAGGGCGATCGGCTCTGATAGACAACGATATACTGATCGTGATTCAAACATCGGTTCTGCCGGCGTCGGACAGCCACCGCTTTTGAGCCCGTCTGCATCGCTCAACTTATTCAAGTTGAGCTGCTTCGACGCCGGCTTTGCCTGGTTCAAAATCGGGGCGCCTCCTTGGCATCTCCCGATTTTTGAATCTCTCTCAGTATAGATTCCTCAGTTTTTCTCTGTGGTATCTATCTCTGTGGTGATTCCTTTGAAACAAAAAAACAGGCCAGGATTTCTCCTGGCCTGCCGTTTTGGTGGTTAATAGACCAACTTAGATGTTAGAAGTCGAGTCTAGCATTGACAGTCAACCCGTTGACGTAGAGGTTGCCGTAAGCTTGGGTAGGTCTAGGACGAACATCGTTGACCCAGGAGGCTGAGTTGAACATGTTTTGGTCGAAGAAGACTTGCCATGTGTACCCTGCGCTGAGATCGAAGTACCAGTTGTCATTGTCGAAGTATGAACCCCAGCCGAATCCCATTTCGAATTCGATGTGTTCTCTCAACATGCCCAGATCGCTCTCAAC
>JACQAR010000093.1 GCA_016194825.1 Chlamydiia bacterium | reverse complement strand
GTGGCCATTGCCGTTCCTTTTCCTCACCCAACCCACTAGGGGTTGGCCTCGTCAAATGAACCGTGGCAGCTTTGCTGCCACTCGGAACTGGCCTCAAAATCATCGATTTTTCCGGGCAAAGCAGTTTTGCAACTGCCTCATAAAAGAATTTATTTTAACCGGGCGAGTCTTTTGCGCCGGAAGTAGGAGTCGATGCCATCGGCGATTCCTCGAGCGATTTTCTCTTGGTACTCGATGGTCTTGAGTTGCGCTCTTTCGAGCGGATTGGAGATAAAGCCCCCTTCGATCAGAACAGCGGGCATTATCGTTTCACGGATCACGTAATAGTTGGCCCGCTTCACCCCACGTGAAGTAGCGGAGGTGCGGCGGATCAGGCGCGGCAAGATGGTCTCTGCTAACCGCTTCGAAGCCAGGGTCTTTTGTTTTTGGTCTTGGGAATCACAGAAAAAGATCTCAATGCCTTGTGCTGTCGGGCTGCGGGCTGAGTTGTAATGAATGCTGACAAAAATCGAGGAGCTGGCCTGCTGGGCAATCTCCACTCGCCTCGCTAGCGGAACAAAAGCGTCATTTTCACGGGTCATCACCACTCGGTAGCCGAGTTGGTCAAGATATTGGCGAACCAGTTTAGCTGTTTGCAGGCAGAGTCGCTTCTCTTCGCAAAAAGGCATTTTACCCCGTGCGCCACGATCTGTGCCTCCATGGCCTGGATCGATCACCACTGTCTGTGCCCAGAGGCTGCTGAAAGCGATGATAAACAAAAACCGCCACATATTAACCCACGAAATCAACAGGTGAAAATTTGCTAGCTGCGGCTTTGCCTCGCTGACGCATATTATCACCTGTTGACCCCTCGGGTTAATAAGATTCCCGAGAATGTCAGATTAAAGACTCTTTTGCAACTAGAACGTCATCAAAAGGAAGGGTTTGATTCGCAAAAATTTGCGTCTTCTCATGTCCTTTGCCTGCGATGAGGACAATGTCACCTGGGCGCGCTTGAAAGAGCGCATGGGCGATCGCCTGTTTTCGGTCGGGTTCGCATTGTGGCGTGATTTTCTGAAAGGCGCGGACAATCTGCCGCTCGATCTCTTTTGGATCTTCGGTGCGTGGGTTGTCCGTAGTCACGATCGCCACATCGGCATACTGATCTGCTGCTTGGGCCATGCCAATTCTGCGAGCGGGATCGCGGTTGCCACCACAGCCAAATACGACAAACAGGCGGCCAGGAGTCGACTGGCGTAGGTGCTGTAGCACACTGCTGAGCGCTTCCCCGGTATGCGCATAGTCGACAAAGACAGCAATCCCTCGATCATTCACAACGCGCTCCAATCGGCCAGGGACACTCTGAAAGCTCGAGAGAATCTGGCAAATGGTGTCTAGCGAGGCGCCTAAGTGTATGCCAACGGCGGCTGCAGCGAGTAAATTGTAGATATTGTGTAGGCCCATGAGTGGTGTGTGTAGATGCGCTTTTTGGTTTTGGAAACACAATTCCAGCTGGGTGCCTTGTGCAGAAAAAATAGGGTCTTTTGCCATCAGGTCGGCCGATGTCTGCACACCAAAGCTCAAACGATCCAGTTTTACGCCTTCCAGAAGAGAAGTAGTCCAGTCGCTATCTTGGTTGACAATGATTTTCTCTTTGACTTGAGTGGTGAGTTTTTTTTTCGCCAAAGCATAGTGCTCGACGCTTTTATGATAATCCAAATGATCAGGATACAAATTGGTAAAGATCCCGATCGCAAAATCGATTTGTTCCGTTCTCCCTAAATCCAGTCCTATCGACGAGACCTCTAAGACTGCTGCCTGACAGCCTCGGGTGATCATCTCGCGGAGCATTTTCTGATTGTAGATCGGTTCATGGGTGGTCAACGAAGAGAAAAAACGCTCCTCCCCCACTACTGTCTCAATTGTACTCATTAAGCCGGCGCTTTTCCCCAGCCCCTGCAACAGATGATGCACGAGATAACTCGTGGTGGTTTTCCCCTTGCTGCCGGTCACGCCGACACAGAATAGTTCCTGAGACGGATTTTGGTAAAAACGGGCAGCCAAAAGCGCTTCCCATTTCCCAGGTTCGGGGCAGATGATCTGGGTCTGATCCAAAAAGGGATCGTACAGGTCGGTCACGACAGCAACAGCTCCCGTACGAATGGCTTGGGCGATGAAGAGAGAGCCATCGTATTTTTCCCCTTTTCTCGCGATGAAAAGATCGCCGGGTGCCACGGTGCGCGAATCGGAGCTTAGGCCATGGATTTCTACCTCGCGGCTTCCTCGTACTTCGAGCCCTTCTAGACCGCGCAACAACTGTTTTAGTTTCACAACAACAGAATACGGAAGAGACAAATTTTTATGCGAGGTTTCTGAAGAGAGCTTATTATACTGAACAGACAAGCGAGAACTGTACGGGCTCTATTTAAGCCGATTTTCGACTTCAAAATTGAGGGGCTATACTCAAGTAAACTCAGACGTTGGTTTTTGGCTTCGTCGGCATCTCCATCTTTGAAGCCGTCTGCATCGCCCAACTTAGTCAAGTTGGGCTGCTTCGACGTCGCTGAGCTTCTTCAAATCTGGAGCGCCGGCATTGCCAAATTCCCAACTTTTGAATTCACTTAAGTATATATCGACACCCAGTATATTGCCCCCCAATTTTGAATCGAAAAGCGGCCAAAATAATCCCCAAAAGCGACGAAACCCTTTTACTGGGATAGGCTCTTCATACTGGCTCACGACACGAGCACGCAGTTGCGAGTGCATGAGCCAGCCATTCGACTCAGATCGCAAAGCAAAATCGTAGCGCAGGAGAGCCCCTTTGGGGGCGACGGAGGGCTGTGCTGCGCACGCCCTCCCGACGAGCACACGATTTGGCGAAGCGAGGTGAGGCGCAAAAGGGGGCAGCGGGGGACAAGCACCTTGTCCCCGACTGTCTATTCAGCTAATAAGCTCTCTTCAGAAATCTCTCACAGAATTTATGTTTACAGATTCCACTGCTCGTAGAGCGCTTTGAGCTTGGCCACTTCGTCATACCAATCGGCACGCTTGGAGTCACGCCGTGGATCTCCGGGCGGATAGCCATACGGATCGTCAGGAGCAATGCCAAGATAATGCAGAGAGGCCGTCGCTATCTCGCGAAAAATGGGGCCGGCGCAGATCCCACCGAGCTGGTGCTTGCCGACGCCAGGGATGAACTTTTTTTCTGGATCATCGATAGAGACGATCAAGACAAAACGAGGGTTGTGCGCGGGCGCAAAGCCGACAAAAGAAGAGATGTGGTTATTTTTGGAATACACGCCATCAATGATCTTTTCAGCGGTCCCTGATTTGCCTGCCTCGGTGTAGCCAGGAATGTCGGCTCTTTTGCCAGTCCCCCCCTCTTTCGTGGTGAATTTCATGGCGCATACAATCGCATCAACGCTCTTTTTGCTGAGTACTCTCTTCTTTGCCCGATAGCCACGGTTGTCGCGCAGGATTTGGTGCGTGCCATCGGGCATTTTTTGGACAATTTTGCGGATGAGATGGGGCTGCACTTCAAAGCCGCCATTGGCAAAAATGGCATAGGCACGAACAATCTGGACGCTATTGGCTAAGATGTTGTAGCCGATGGCAAGAGAAAAGGGGGTGGGGACAGACCATTCGAGTTTTCCATTGGGATGGAGTTTGCCAGGGGTGGGTAAAAGGCCGGCTGTTTCTGCCGGCAGTTCTATCTGGGTCTTCCGCCCAAAACCAAAGAGGTCATGCAGCGCTTTTCGATACCACTCTTCTCCCATGGTTTCGATGAGGCGCTGCACGAGGCGAGCCATATAAATATTGGAGGATTTTTGGAGAGCCAATTCCATATTGAGATAGCGGTGGCTGCGGCCATCTTTGATGGCCTGGCTGCGACCGGGGAAGGAGCCGTTGGCAGTAGAGATCTTTTCTTCAGGATAAAAGATTGGTCTTTTGCCAGCGGCAAGAAGCTCTTCATTGGCTCGCATACAGATAGCAAGCGTGATGGGCTTGAAAATGGATCCCGGCTCAAAGCAATCGGTCACTGCTTTGACATAGGTATAGGGCTGTAGTTCTTTGTGATTGAAAAATTCGGCATAGCGGGCCGGATCAAAGGAAGGAGTTTGGGCAATGGCGAGAATTTCCCCGTTGTAGGGGTCCATCATCACGGCCCATCCCCCTTTTCCCTTAGCTGCTTGGACCCCTTTGGCCAGCTCGCTTTCTACAATGGCCTGTAGGTAGTGATTGATGGTGAGATAGATATCGGCTCCATGAATGGGAGCTTCTAGGACCGTTCCTGTATCTAAAGGGTGTTTCGGAGAGCGGATGATCCGCCGTTTGCCCGGTTTTCCGTTGAGAAAAGAATGGAAGAGCATCTCTAGCCCCCCCGTAGGTTGGCTCTGTTGCGTCTTGGGATCCTTTTCCCACTGCACGGTGTGCAGAACGGCACCAAGCATCGTACCAAAAGGGTAGGACCGCTTGTAATCAGGGGTGAAAAATAGGGCGTTGCGTGCCAGTTTTTCTTTTTTATGGAACGCATTCCACCAGGTCTCGATCTCTTTTCTTTTTTGTCGATCGAGCCAAACAGCAATCTTCCGATCGCGGCTTTTCCTCTCAAACTCGGCGCGCATTTTGTGTCGCCGTTCAGGAGTAGATTTCAACAGGGAAAACAGCGCTGCCGACATGGGTTCGCGCAAGTGGGAGGGGATCGAGTCGGGATCAATGTGCAAGTGGAACATGGGGATGTCCACTACAAAGGGCTGATCCTCTTCAGGGTGCCCCTCTTTGACTGAAGTGTTGGAGTAAAAAGAGCCGCGGCGAAATGGCTCGATGAGGATGTGCTCATGCTGGGCGAGAGCCTCCTGCTTCCATTTTTCTCCTTCCACGATTTGGATCTGGAAAAATCGGACAATGAGGGCGCAAAACAGGCAGGACAAAAAAGCCGCAAGCCAGATGAGGCGGTAACGGTCTTGTGGAGATATCATGGTTCGTTCGTGGCCCAGACTTCAGGTACAGTCAGCACTTCTTTCAATACAGGGTGTTTGAGGTGGCTGTATTCAGGACGTCGGGCTAGGTCCATGAGGTGATTGGGGCTCTCAAATTGGCCGATCTCATAGGAAAGACGACTGCTTTCCTCTCGGAGGATTTGGATCTCTTTTTCAATCTGGGGAAGTTGGATTTTTAAGTGGGTCAATTGATTTTGTGCTTGGATATAGGAAAATAGGCAACATCCCACTACTCCGATACAGATTCCCAATCGCACCAGCAACACAGTCATTCCTCAAATTTTTCCGCTGCCCGGAGCTTTGCGCTGCGGCTGCGGGGATTCGCTTTACACTCTTCTGCCGTAGGACCTACCGGCTTTTTTGTGAGAATCTTCAATTGCTTCTCGCCTCGAAAAGCATGTTTCACAATCCGATCCTCCAGACTATGAAACGAGATCACTGCCATCCTGCCACCCATTTGTAGCCTCTGTATGGCTCCTTCTACGCCCAGCTGCAGTTGGCCGAGCTCGTCGTTCACTGCAATCCGCAGCGCCTGGAAGATCCGAGTCGCTGGATGGATTTTCCCTCCGCTTCGGATCACAGGCTGTAAGATCCTGACCAATTCAGCGGTGGTCCGGATCTTCTTTTTTTTCCGTGCCTCTACAATCGCTTTGGCTGCTTGTCTCGAGCGCCTCTCTTCTCCATATTCGAAGAAGATCCGCGCGAGCTCTTTTTCGCTGAGGCGATTGAGCAACATTTCAGCGGTTGTCTCCCCTATTGGGTTCATCCGCATGTCCAAGGGCGCATCCCCCTGGAAGCTAAATCCTCGCTCTTTGCTATCGATCTGCATCGAGGAGACCCCGATATCGATCAGATACCCATCGATCCAGTGAACCCCTCGTTCATCCAAATACCGCGGCAGATCGGCATAATCGCCGTGGATCCATTCCACTTTTTTTTCCCACCTCTTCAGCCGCTCTTTTGCTAGCTGCAATGCCACCGGATCTCGGTCGCACGCAAAATAACGACCGATTTCCGGGTGTTCGGTCAAAATCGCCTCTGCATGCCCACCCGCTCCCACCGTCCCCTCAAAGAAGAGTTCGATCTTCAGACCTTGGAAAATCTGAAGAACCTCGCGGAGCAAGACTGGTTTATGCATGAGTGGATGTCGCGTAGAGTGGATTCATTGCAGCGGAAAGCGATTCACCTTTTGGCTTGGCATCTTCTTCATGCAGCAAGGCAAAAGCCTCTTCGGTCATCTTCGCTAGGCTCTTATCGGGAGCTGTGCCGGCGATCAGTTCGCGCAAATTGGCATCGTATACTTCTTTGGGCCACAACTCGATCTTGTCCAATACCCCTGCGACAACTATTTCTTTTTGGATTCCGACTGCTTCTCGCAGGGTATCTGGGATATGGACCCGGCCGACCTTATCGCATTCGGTCTGATGCAGAGTCGAGAAGAACAGGGTGAAAAATTTCTGGAACCTAGCAACATGCTGATTCTGCTGGAACTTTTCAACAATCTGGTCGATCACGCTCTTCTTATAGATCGCGAGACAGCCACCCAACCCCAACCCGATGACGAATTCACACTTGCCCTCTTCGACCAACCCGTAGCGTTTCTCCTGAGGCAGGACAAAACGTCCTTTCTCATCGAGTTTTACCACTGTTGCACCGCTGAAGAAATAGCGACTCATGCTCATTCCCACGTTTTCCCACATCTTAGCCATGAAACGAAAAATTGCGCAACCGAATTCCGTTTTATGAATTTTTTTCAACAACTAAACACGTTGCACAAGAGTGCGTTACAGCAAAAAAATAGCCTAGTGGGAATTTGTGGAAAATTTGTTCACAACCCACATTGCCACCGGACGGGAATCAGGAATAAACTTTTTCATTATCAACAAGTTAGGAATTTTTCCAGATTGTTGACAACGTTGTTCACAAGCCGCTTCTTCCTTGGAAAACCGATGTTAGGTAAGATAAGGTTATGTCAGTCAACATCAAGTCAAAGACAATCGACGATTTAGGGATTGATGCATCCAAACAGTATGCTGAGAACCAACGGCTCTACGACCCGAGTCTCATTGAAGAGTCGAGGCTTGTAGCCCCTCGTTCGCAGATCCCTACGGTCATGCCCTATGCGCCATCTGAAATGGATGCCTATTTTTCGGTAGGTAAAGGGAACAGTTGGGCGCTGTTTACTCCTCCTCCCGAGTTTGTCGTATATGGGGAAAATTTCTTCAGTTACCAGCTGATTCCTTCTCTAGGCCCCCAAGAAAAACAGGATGCCGATGCAGAAAAACTGCAGCATCTGGAGGACTTTTTGGACAAAGAGCGTGGGAAAAAGGGGCAAAGCAACGACGATGAAGAAGAAGATGAGGAACAAAAAGAGCGGTTGATTGCGATGTTCCAGTGCCTGCAAAAGCTCGACAAGACGCTGAATCTCATCAATGCGCGGCGCAACCAATACCAAAGAGGCTAAACGGATAGATTCATGAGCCAAAACTGGTTAGACATATTAGGTTGGACGAAATCAGAGGTAGACGATCTGCGCTATGTCGCCTTCTACTACATCAAGCAGGGGATCTACAATGTAGCATTGACGCTTTATGACGCAGTCGAAGTGCTCATTGAGCCCAATGCTTATGACCTACAAACCATCGGCGCTCTCCACCTACAGCTCGGCCAGGGCCTCAAAGCGCTCGCTTATCTCGACAGAGCCTTGCAGAAAGAGCCTCATCACCTCCCAACCCAGCTCAATCGAGCCAAGGCGCTCTTTATGCTTGGCCATCAGAGCGAAGGAATCGAACAAGCCGAGGCGCTAGAACGCTGCGGCGAACCAGAAATTGCCTCGGCTGCCGGCGCTCTGCTCATGGGCTATCGGTAGAGGCAGTCATTTAGGTATGTTTTTTAATGCTAGGACAAACCTCATGATTGGGGTCCCACCACAACATCCACAAGATATTGCCTTCTTTGATTCCCCAAATTCGTTTTTTCCCTGTTAGCCGGAGAGAAAATAGCTGATCTAAATCATCTTTTTGCAGCTGAATCAATCGTTTTTGCGCCTCTGAACAAAGATCTTTCCGATCTATCAAATGAGAACCCTGATTCCGAAGATCCTGCCAACTTAATTTCTGAGAGTCAAAAATTTTTTGCAGCAGTTCTCTCATCTCAATCGGATTAAAATAATCCCATCCCCAAGGACCCTTTGCATCCATTTGTCCTGTTTTAAATTCTGGACGCGCTTGCTCGGAAGGAATCACTCCCGCCATCGGAGCTTTGGTTCCTTCTGGAGAATGAAGAGACTTTGGAATCTTACAATGATCTTTTCGAGACAAAATCAGCCATGGATCGGTTGCCCTTCAAGGGCAACGCCGCTATAGTATTCTTGCATTGTGGAAAGCTGAATTTCCGCTTTACCTCTTTCACCAGGTTTGAGCCCCTTTCTAGCTTCTATCCAAGGCGCTTCCATATGCGTTAAATCACTCAGCCACTGAGCAGGTTTATCTCCATAGGCCTCTAACACGTGACTTATGGTGTCTTTTTGGTTCGCGGAGAGTCGGTCAGTACATCCTTTTGCCATTTTTTTGACATAAAAAAGGCCTTTATGTTCGACATAGAGTTCTTTCACTACCGGACCATTTGCCCAGGCTAGGATTTTTTCATGGAACAAAGGCCTGTCATCCCAAACCAACGACCAGGCCTGGCAATAATAAACGAGCTTTTGCAGTTTCCAGGTGGTCAATGGCTCGGGTTTAGGCTGTTTCTGCAGAATGTAAGCAGCTACATCCAAAACGGAAACTGGCTTTTCTTTGCGCATACGTTTTTTCCTTTTTTGGGACATATTTTACTTAGCTAATTTCTTGAATTCAAGGAATAAATTATTTCCTTCATAACTGCAACTTTTTATGAATCATCTCTCCATTCCGGAGAAAATGCAGATGTTGCTCGCCTACATGGAAGTGCACTAAAGAATGGGAGATATGCTGATCCACACTCAGCCCTTTTTCCATGGTTTTCACCGCCCAGCGCACCACTTTCCGATCAAAACTTCCCAATGCATAACGAGGCAATAACTCCACACATTTTACCACGCAGTCATGGCTGGGCTGCACAAATTGCACATCATATTCGACGGGGCAACGGAGCGGCCCTTCTTGATAGGCATAGAGAGTGCCACTGAGATCGTAGTTGATCTTTTCCACAGCATCGCACACCCTCGGATAGCGCAATACACTGTGCAGACCTCTTTCCACTTTGACAATGGACAAATGGGTCGGTTTTACACCTATGTGATGGCGGAAAAAATGTCTGCAGGTGCGCCCCTCTCCATCGCAATCGACAATGAGCGCCTCTTCGGAATACAGGCTCTTCACATACTCGATATAGGCTGGGCTCGGATGCATATAGACATGGCGTGAGCTATGAAAGGAGTGCGATTCATACTGAGGGAAAAGAGCCTGAAAAATCTGGATCCAGAGACATCCGTCTCTGGTCGTAAAAAGCACTCGTTTTTTCTTATGCTTTTGGCAAAAGTCATTTAAAAAGAGACTGGCATGCACAAGAAACGGAACATTGAGCTGGCATTGGTCATTCCAGAGCGCATCGTAAGGAGCTGAATAGGGATTTTGGAGTCGCAAAGCGCGCATCAAATAGGCGAGCTCGAGATGATCTAGCTGCACCATCTGTTGCTCTGCCTTAGACAGCTCGTTTCCTCGGTAATGTTCCGACTCAATCCCAAAGGAGCGGGGCATCGCGACATCCGAGTGGGGATGATCCCCTAAATGACGTGTGATGCGAGACTTAAGGTCTGGCCATACCTTACCCGAACTTTTGCCTCGCGCCAAAGAATGGATTTCCACCTTTTTTCGGCATTGGATGTGGTCTAAAATCTGTGCGATTTGCGTCTTTGAGTAATAGGTGTCGGTGATGATGAGATCACCATCTTGCACCTGGTTGAGGTTGGCCACAATTGGAAAGATTTGGCTGAGCTCGACCTGAAATTCTAACGCCATGAGCTTTTCTGCCATCTCGGCTGAAATTCCCATATTTTTTTGCACGTGGCGATAGATATCGGGCAAACTCCCATCAGACTGTCCTTGAGCTGCCATCCGGTGGAAAGCAAACCCAGGGAAGGGAAATGCCTGCTCGACTCGATGGAAGATCGAGTCGGGCCGGTAGTGCAAGCGAGAAATCAGCGTGTCAAACAGGTCAAAGGATCGAGGCATAAACTTTAGAAACTAAGCTACATGGAAATGATCAGCAATGTCGATCTCTATTCGATTACGATTGGCTGATTTAGTTTTCGCTAAGACTGCCAAGTGCACTGCATTATAAAGATCTTTAAATTCCTCAGCTTTCGCCTTGAGATAGTCCAGAACACGCAACCGAATACAAAATTCGGTAGAAGGTGTCAACGCTCTTGTTCCCTTTTCCCACTGTACCACTGCCGCATGACTAACACCAAAGTATTGTCCAAATTTTGTAGTTGTGAGTGACAAAAATTTGCGGATGAATTGAAGCTGATCTTTCGATAACCTTCCCTTTTTAAAGGCTAAGGCTCTTAACACTACATGTTGCAACCGAGTCATATCAATATCAATCACCCATTCCCCATATACCTTTTTCATAGGAGTATTGACTAGCACAATAGGAAATCCAAGCCCTTTATAAACAAAGGTTTTTGTCTTTCTTTCAGGGTTCTTCATATTTTCGCTCCTTTCATTAATCGGATTGCTGTGATGATGATCATTTCATCAGCAAAAGCGACTATGATCCTTAATTCCACTCCGTCAATTGTTTTTCCTCGGATTGCATAATTCCATGTTTGAAACTGGGCATTAAAACCACTTTTACTTTTTTCATGAAAACCATTGTTTAATACTTCTAAAACATCTGGCAATTTAATATCACGTTGTTTTTGGCGAGAAAGTGCGTGCTCTGATATTCTATATTTTCTTGATTCAATGTGCTGCCGAATCACTTCACGCAAATTTTGAATCCAACCACCTGTCAAGGATTTCTTTCCCTTTTTCTGGCCAATTGTTACATAGTTACAAAATTAATTGCCCTATAATTTTCAAAGGATCGAGGCATTGCTCCCCAGTGCTACCCCCTCCAAAATCTCTCGGGCTACATCGATATTGGTTCGGGTCAGTGCGGGATGTAGGGGTGTTTTTGACACTGTGGTCCAGGTAGAGGCGATGGTGGGCACGCCGCAGATGAGCGATTCGAAGTAGGTAGCGCCGGGCAACTCGTAAAAGGCAGGGTGGAGATGGAGCCCTGCATGGCCAAAGGCGCTATGGAGCATGGAAGTAGAGAGTTTTTGGCGGTTTGGCATAGGGATCAGGCGATGGGGGCCCAATTGCTCTTCGGGAAGATCCTGTCCAATGATGAAGGTGGGCCCTTTGCGCCATTTCTTGATTGCCGCTAGACACGTCTCGATATACTTAGGGCCAGTAGAGGTCGTGATGAAGACGAGCGGAATGTCGAGATCTTTCGTGGCGAGAATGCTCCCCAGCTGGTTCTTGCGCATCTGCATGCGCCCCACCTGCAGGATGTACTCCCCCGATTGGAGTCCTGTAAAGCGGAGAAATTCATCAGTGACTGGTTGTTGGAGAAATTCTTCACCAAATCCAGGGGCCCAATGAACCACCTTGACGTTCGCCTTGGGGCAATCGCGGTAGATGGTCTGGGCCTCTGTCCGGGTATTCGCAATGCAGATGGCGGCATCTTTGAGTACTTCGTGGT
>JACQAR010000096.1 GCA_016194825.1 Chlamydiia bacterium | reverse complement strand
CCTGAGATGGTACAGAAAAAGAAATTACGCTTCACTGGGAGGCTTAAAATCGATGGATTAAACTATGCTTGATTTTTCCCTTCCTTCGTGATATATTCTCTTTGAAAAAAAAAGGTATGATATGACCCAATTGCTCGCCCCCCCCCCCACGCAAAAAGAGAGGCAAAAACAGGCCTCTGTGCAGATAGAAAAAATTCCTGTAAAGGGGTACGAGCAAGTCCTGAAAGTTACCGACAAAAAGGCAGGACTGACCGCCATCATCGCTATCCACGATACCACATTGGGACCCGCTCTCGGCGGTATCCGTATTTATCCTTATGCGTCCTTCCAGGATGCCCTCGAAGATGTCCTGCGCTTGTCGCGCGGCATGACCTACAAAGCAGCGGTGAATGAGGTGGGATTCGGAGGGGGAAAGAGCGTCATCATTGCCGATCCCAAAACAGAAAAAACTCCGGAACTTTTGCTCAGCTTCGGCACTGCTGTGGAAATGCTCCAAGGAGCCTATATTTGTGCTGAAGATGTCGGTTTCACGTTAGACGATGCGCGCACCGTTCTGCAGGCCACTCGCTATGTTGTCGGCACCCCTCACGCAAAGAGCAGCGGAGATCCTGCTCCATTTACTGCCTGGGGAACATTCCGAGGCATCCAGTCGGCAGCCAAGAAGTTGTTTGGATCTGATGCGTTAGAAGGAAAAGTGGTGGCTGTTCAGGGACTGGGCAGCGTCGGCGCGCATGTAGTGGATCATCTTTTCTGGGCAGGGGCTGAACTAATCATATCAGACATAGACACTGCTAAGGCAGAACAGCTCGCCGCGCGCTACCACGCGCGCACGTTGCCTGCGGATCAGATTCTCAAAGCCGAATGCGATATCTTGGTTCCCTGTGCATTAGGCGGCATCATCAATGACCAGACCATCCCACAGTTCCGATGCAAAGCGATCGCAGGGTGTGCGAACAACCAACTGTTGCGCGATGCACATGGCAATGCGCTTCGAGATAGAGGCATTCTCTACGCACCCGATTTCGTCATCAATGCCGGAGGCCTACTCAACGTGGCTGCTGAATTGGAAGAAAATGGGTACAATCCCAAATTGCCTCGTTACAAAGCCCACCACATCTACGACACTCTTCTTGCCATCTATGAAATTGCTGAGAAAAATCGGGAATCGACCCATGCGGCAGCTCTAGCATTGGCTGAATATCGCATCAAGTATGCGATTGGAAAGAGAGTTTTCCCTCCCATTTTTCACCACAGCGCTGAATGATCCATGGATACGCTGATTGAGGTCCTCAAAAAGAGGGTCACTGCATCGATTGAGAAGGCCCTTGCGGGTTCTCTAGTTGCAGAAGAAATATCTGCGGACATGGCCCCCTGTCTGCAAGAAGAGTTCGGACACTACCAGTGCAACAGCCCACTGCGACTGAGCAAAACATTGCACATGCCCCCGCGGGTCATCGCGCAAAAAATCGTCGACGGGCTCGACCGCTCCATTTACGAAAAAATAGACATTGCGGGTCCTGGCTTCATCAATCTCACCCTGTCGCCTGCTTTTCTCTCTGAACAAGTACAGGCCATTCTTGCCGATCCTCTGCTAGGCGCGGTAAAGCCTAAACGGCAGCGCGTCCTGGTCGAGTTTTCCTCCCCAAACGTTGCTAAGGAGCTCCATGTAGGGCATATCCGTTCCACCATCATCGGAGATAGTCTGGCACGTCTGTTTGAATTTTTAGGACACGACGTTTTACGAATCAACCACATTGGCGATTGGGGCACACAGTTTGGCATGCTCATCACCTACATGAAACGGGCCGCTCCCGATGTTCTTTCTGGTAAGACGCCTACTGATCTACACGCTCTAATGGATTGGTATCGGGCAGCGAAAAAGCAGTTTGATGCAGATACAGAATTTAAAAAAGAGTCGCAGCTCGAAGTCGTTCGCCTCCAATCGGGAGAACCTACAGCGCTTTTTGCCTGGAAGCTCATCTGTGACATCTCTCGCAAAGGATTCCAAGAGATCTATGATCTACTCAACATCAAGATCACGGAGCGCGGAGAATCGTTTTACAATCCTGAGCTTCCGAAGATTGTGCAAGCACTCGAGCAAAAGGGCTTAATCACAGTCTCTGATGGCGCCAAATGTCTTTATCTCGAAGGATTTAAAAACCGCGAAGGGGAGCCGTTGCCTCTCATGGTGCAAAAATCGGATGGAGGCTACAACTATGATACGACCGATCTTGCTGCCATCTATCACCGCATTTACCAAGATCGAGCCGATCGGATCATCTATGTAACCGACAATGGCCAAGCGCTCCATTTTCAGATGGTATTTGCAGCAGCAGAAAAGGCAGGCTGGCTCGATCCCAAAAAGACCCAGGTGGACCATGTCGGATTTGGGCTCGTCTTGGGAGCGGATGGAAAAAAATTCAAAACCCGTTCCGGGGATACGGAAAAACTGATCGATCTGATTCTCGGAGCTGTGGAACAGGCGCGCATCTTGCTGCAAGAGCGCTTGCCTGAGGCTGCGCCTCAGGAAGTGGAGCGTCTTGCCCATGTCCTTGGCATTGGGGCGATCAAGTATGCCGATCTTTCTTGCCATCGAACGAAAGACTACACTTTTAGCTACGATCGGATGTTGAAGTTTGAGGGAAACACGGCCGTGTTTCTTCTCTATGCGTATGTCCGCATCAACGGGATTAAACGGAAAACCCATGCCGATATCGAAGAGATTTTGGCTCATCACAAAGTCGCCCTCAAGCACTCCTCTGAAATCGCTCTTGGTCTGCACCTGCGCCGCTTTGGCGAGGTGCTCGAGCTGATGGCGCGCGATCTACTCCCCAATCGCCTGACCGATTATCTCTATGCTCTTGCAGAAAAATTCAATGCCTTTTTCCGCGATTGCAGAGTGGAGGGGGTCCCTGAAGAAAAAAGCCGTCTGGTCCTCTGCGAAATCACCGCTCGCATCCTCAAAAAAGGACTTGATATCCTCGGCCTTCAGACCGTAGAGCGGATGTAGTAGCATAAAAACGCCTCCCGAGAGAGGAGGCGCAGGTGAAAAAAGGTGATGATTATGGATTATAATTAACAGTTTTTGCTGCTAATTATGTCTATCATATCAGGTTGTTTATATAAAATAAACCGAATTATAACGCATTCTTTTTAAACAGGTTAAATATAGACAGTTTTGCTCAACTCGCCGGGGATTTCTCGCACTAAGCGGGGGATGCCGTAGCCGGAGAGGTGTTGTTGTAGATAGCGGATGAGCTCTTCCCCTCGCTGTTGGGACACATCAAAATGCCCACTTCCTATGACCGGGTCGTTGAGGTGGAGATAGTAGGGAAGAATCCCTGCATTAACTAGGGCTTCGGCCAGCTGTAATTGCGTCGCTTCGTCATCATTGACTTTGTGGAGGAGAACCGATTGGTTGAGAACAGGGATGCCGAGACGTTGGATTTTTTTGAGCGCTTCAATGACATCGGTGTCGAGCTCCTTGGGGTGGTTGCAGTGGATCACAAAGATGATCTGTTTTCTGCATTGTGCGAGCAAATTGAGGAATGAGTCATCAATCCTCTCCGGAATGCCGATCGGAAAGCGGCTATGAAAACGGACTCTTTTGAGATGGGGAATTTTATCTAGAGCGAGCAAGAGCGTAGCTAGAGCGCCATCACTCAAAGAAAGAGGATCACCGCCACTGAGAATCACTTCGGTCAGAGAAGGATCGGAGTGGATCGCCGCCAGCTCTGCAGCGTAGCCAGTGGTCTCTACTTCATAGGGAAAGTTTTTGCGGAAGCAATAGCGGCAGTGCATGGCGCAAGCACCTGTCGTGACGATGAGAGTACGGCCTGGGTACTTTTGTAATAACTTCTTGGTTTTCCTAAAGCTTTTGTCTTGAACAGGGTCTTCGGCCATATGGGGAGCGGCAGTCTCTTCTTCAAGCAGGGGGAGAAATTGCCGTACCAGGGGATCGTCCAGAGTATTTTTGGCCATCTTTGCGGCAAGACGATAGGGCACATTGAGAATAAAACGAGGATCTTTGAGCAGATGCAAGCGGAGCGAGGCGGAGAGCTCCAGAAAATCAGCCAGAGACTCAATACGGGTAAAGTTTTCTCTTTGCAATTCCCGCCAAAAGGGAATTGCAGAGGGGACGCAAAGGGGAAGCATGTTGGGGAGAAATTTTACGGCGCTGTGAGCGCTTTGTCAACGATTGTGTGCAGAGAGGCCTTTGTTTTGCCTTTCGGGAGCGAAACGCGGGTCAAATCGGCGCCCAGGAGGGTCAATTTATGCATGAAATCGTCATAACCGCGATCTAGGTATTCGACATTCGATATGGCGCTCTCGTCAGTGGCGAGAAGAGCAGCGATCACATAGGCAAAGCCTGCCCTTAGGTCGGGGATGGAAATATCTTTTGCATGAAGGGGAGTAGGGCCTTTGACGACGATGCTGTGATGGTGGTTGCTTGAGGCAAAGCGGCAATGCTTACCTCCGAGACATTGAGTGAAAAGTTCAATATCGGCGCCCATGTCTCGCAAGGTTTGCGTGTAGCCAAACCGATTTTCATAGACTGTTTCGTGGATCACTGAGGAGCCTTGTGCTTGCGTGAGTAAGACGACAAAGGGTTGTTGCCAGTCGGTCATGAATCCGGGATGCACATCGGTCTCCAGGTGGAGGCCCCCTTTGAGCGGCTGGTGGTAGTAAAATTCGATCCCTGTTTTCTTGATGTGGAAGCCGCCGCCGATTTCGCGCAGTTTATTGAGGAAAGCGATCATGTGGAAGTGTTCTGCTCCTTCAATGAAGACGCGCCCCTTGGTGCTGATTGCAACCATTGCATAGGAGGCGACTTCATTGCGATCGGCCATCACAGTGTGCTCTACCTCATGGAATTGATCTGCGTATTGGATACAGATTGTCCGATCTACATCGACCATGATGTTGGCCCCTAATTTTTGTAAAAAGAGGATGAGGTCGATGATTTCTGGTTCAATGGCCGCATTCTTGATTACGGTGATCCCTTTGGCTCGGACAGCGGCCAAAATGGTGTTTTCTGTGGCGCCGACGGAAGGGTAGCTAAACGAGATGATTGTGCCTTTGAGACCCTGGTGTGCCTGAGCGAAATAGGCCCCCTCTTTTTTCATATCGCGGTATTCGATCCGAGCTCCTAGTTTCTGCAGGGCATGGATATGCAGATCCACTGGCCTTGTTCCAATCTGGTCGCCGCCAATGGTGGGGACAATGATATCTTCATCAGTCCGTCCTAAAAGAGCGCCGATCATCAGAATAGGAATGCGGTTGGAGCCAGAGTATCGCTGGGGTACATACGAGGTTTTGAGCTCGTGGGTAACGATTTCTAAAGTGCGATTTTTTTTATCCCACTGCACTTCTGAGCCGATTTCTCGGCAAAGATTCACAGTGATTTCGACATCACCGATGTTGGGGACATTGTGGAAAGTACATTTTTTATCCGACAGGAGGGAGGCCACTAAGAGCTTGGTCATGGCGTTTTTTGCGCCGCTTGCAGAGATATGTCCTTGTAAAGGCTTGCCGCCTCGAATTTTTAGTACGTCCATTGTCGGCGAGTATATATCAATTTGAATTTTGGTAAAAGAACCGCAAAATCGACTGAAACCTTTTACTGGGATAGGTTCAACTTTGCCTATCCCCAGAGATTTAGACATTGTGTTATACTGAACCGCATGCAACAAGTTTTCCCTATTTATCGGACCGGACTCGGTCAAGCCAGCCGTCGCTTTTTGCCTGCAGATTCTTCGAAGCCTTGTGTTGTAGGTGGAATCATTTTTGAAGGGGCGCCTGGGCTAGATGCGGAATCGGATGGAGATATTGTATTTCATGCCATGTGCCATGCGATCACTTCGCTCTCTGGCACTCCGATTTTAGATGGAATTGCGCGCGATTTATGTCGCAAAGACGGCATTACCGATTCCGCAGTCTATTTGGAACGGGCATTACAGAGCCTCAAGCCTCAGAAGATCGTCCATATATCGATTACGATAGAAGGGCAGCGTCCTCGCTTTGAAGAAAAGCTCCACGCGATGCAGGAAAAAATCGCACGGCTCTGCCATCTGGACACAAAGGCGGTGGGCATCACGGTCATTTCTGGCGACGGTCTCACCGATTTTGGTTGCGGAGATGGTCTTCAGTCTTTCGCGATGATCACGACGGTGGAAATGTATACTGATCGTGATTCAAAAATCGGTTCTGCCGGCGTCGGATAGCCACCGCTTTTGAGCCCGTCTGCATCGCTCAACTTATTCAAGTTGAGCTGCTTCGGCGCCGGCTTCGCCTGGCTCAAAATCGGGGCGCCTCCTTGGCATCTCCCGATTTTTGAATCTCTCTCAGTATAGGATAGATAGGTTCAGAGGTTAATAATATTCATCTAGCGATAAAAGGCTGCCAATCCACTCGCCTATTTGCCTGATTACTTTCTTGTTATTCATGTGCCCCCACTTTGTAATCAAGCGTTCTTTGCTAATAGATCGTAGCTGTTCGCTCATAGCGAAACATGCTTCTTTTACCCCGCCATCTTTCGGCGTGATGAGCACATGACATGGGATCTTTTTTTCTTTTGTTGTCAGAGGCACAATGATTAAAAGCCCTGCCGGTCCATTGTTAAAAGAGTCATTGGACATGATAAGAACCGGCCTTAACTTTGTTCCCACTTCTTTGCCTCGAATGGGATCGGGATCAAATAACCAAATATCCCCTCTTAGGATTTCAAGCATCTTCAAACCCATCTTCTGATGTTTGTTCAAGGATAGAGCGCTCTTTTCTTTCTTCTTTCCAGGCCTGTTCATTTTTGCGGTATTTAGAATAGGCTGCATTAATTTTATGCATGCGCCATTCTCGATGATATGCTAATACTGCATGTTCAATCACCGCGATCTGACTCTCGCCAGTTTCTTTGATAATTTCTTGGACGACCTTTTTGGATTTTTCTGAAATTTTCGCCTGAATTGCCATTTTGAGCCTCTTTGTACTACAGTATACCATTTAGTATACCGCCCTGTCAATTAATGTGTATAATATTGTATTCTAGAAGGTTAATACACATCAGCTAAGAAGCGCTTTTCCTGGCGCAGTTTCTTCAGCCAGTGCCGGGCTTCTTCAGGAGTCATCTGTCCTTCTTCCGAGGCAATGGTGCGGAGCATGGCCTCTACATCTTTGGCCATTTCTTCCGCGTCGCCGCAGAGATAAAAATAGGCGCTGTTTTCTAGCCAGTTCCAAAGGCTCTTGCGCTGTTCGTACATCTTGTGTTGCACATAGATTTTTTGCGCCCCATCACGCGAAAAGGCGAGATCAAGCCGGAGCCGTTCTTGCTTTTCGAGCGCGAGCAAGTAGTCGCCATAGAGAAAATCGGTGGCGCGGTGCCGTTCGCCAAAAAAGAGCCAGTTGCGTCCCGGGGCGTGGGTGGCCATGCGCTCTTGGAGAAACGCGCGGAAAGGAGCTATGCCGGTACCTGGGCCAACGAGAATGATCGAGGCATTTGGGTCAGCAGGGACTGTAAAGCCATGCGAGGGCTGGACATAAATGGGGATGGGAGTGGTGTGGGGTTGGGCGAGATCACAGAGGAAATGACTCCCGACGCCGCGCCGCTTATGGCCATGGGCCATATACTCAACATAAGCCACTGTAAGGTGGACCTCGTTCGGGAAAACTTTGGGGGAGTTGGCAATGGAATAGAAGCGTGGCAAGAGCGGTAGAAGTGAGTGCTCGAGAATTTCGGCGGAGACTTCCAGCTTGTAAAGCCGAAATAGATCGAGCAGGGTGTGACTGTGGAGAAAGTCATTGAGGTTCTCGGGCGCCATGTGAGGGGCATAGGTCTTGAGAAAGGATCCTGTAACACGGCTGATGTTGGCCTTATGGAGCAAAAATTCTCGGAGTGTATCGCTGGGATTTACATAGCGTAAGATTTGGGCCACTTCTTCGGGATCGTTTTGGGCACAGACGGCAATGCTATCGCCGACTTTAAAAGGAAGGCGCTCTCCTTCAATTTCTAATTCAATGTGATAGGTCTTTTTTGTAGAGGGAGAAGCAGTGAGAAGGATCCGCTTCTGGATACGGGCAAAATAGGGATGCGTTTTACTAAACATGGCAAATCAGATAAAATAAAGTCACAAGGATTGGTGCATGAAACTGTTGTGTCTGGCTCTCGTTTGCTTGTCTCTGTTGACCTCCTGTGAAGAAGGGGCCAACGGCAATCGCCACTACGTGATTTCGAAATCGCAAATCGAGAGTAGCGATGAGACGCCTCAGCTCGATTGAGCTACAAGTTCTCGACAGTTTTTCTTCTCCCAGCATTTTTTGAGTAGGTCCATCTTTTTATTCGAAATGCTGCCCAGACTCTCAATGGCCTGCATGAGACGGACGCGTGTGCGGTCTTTGCCTAACAGGGTCACTGAATCGTAAAGAGGCGGGCCTTGAAGCTTGCCCATGATAGTGGCAAAAAGGGCAGGGATGAGCACTTTCTTGTGGTGTACGCCGAAACTCTCTGCGACTTCATGAGATGCTTTTTCCAGCGCAGCTCCCGACCAATCTTCCTGTTCATCGAGGCTCCAAATGATCGCCTGAAGCATGCAGCTCATCGCTTCGGGAGAGCTGTGTTTACCGCACAGCAGCTCTGGAGTGTGTTTGAGATCGTTGATGAAGAAGAAATCGCACAGCTGCATGAAATCGGCAAAGGTCTTGATGCGGGTGTGCACCAGCGGCATCAATTTTCGCATGAAGCCTTCATTGAAACGCCATTCGACGAGCCGGTCCCAGAGCGATTGCTCTGAAATAGTCTCGATGATTTTTTTCTGATTGACCCAGTTGAGCTTTTGGATATCAAAGAAGGCGCCCGAGGTGCCAATGCGCTTTGGATCAAAATCGCGGACGATCTCATCGAGAGTGTAGATTTCTCGGTCGTTGGGCATGCTATAGCCCATCAGTGTCAAGAAATTGATCAGGGCTTCGGGGAGATACCCGCTATCTCGGAAATAGAAAATCGAGGTAGGGTTTTTTCGCTTGGAGAGCTTTTTCCCATCTTTGCCCAGAAGCAGAGGCATATGCATGAAGATCGGAGGTTTCCAGCCAAAAGACTCATAGAGCAAAATGTGTTTGGGAGTCGAGCTCATCCACTCATCCCCTCGGATGACATGGGAGATCTGCATCAGCCGATCGTCGACGACATTGGCGAGATGATAAGTAGGAAAGCCGTCTGATTTGAGGAGTACCTGGTCGTCGATATCGGCCCAAGGCGCTGTGGTACGCCCTTTGATGGCATCTTCATAGATGCATTCTCCGCTCAAAGGCACTTTCAGGCGGATCACATAGGGCTGGCCTGCTGCTTCTCGTTCTTTGATCTCTTGGGGACTCAGGTTCCTATGGCGCCGATCGTAGCCGACCCGCTTGCCTTGCTTGGCGGCGAGTTCTCGCATTTCTGCGAGCTCTTCTGCAGTGCAAAAGCATTTGTAGGCATGCCCTCGCTCGATGAGCTCGTAGGCATGTTTCCGGTAAATTTCCGTTCGCTCGGATTGGCGATAGGGTGCATGGGGGCCCCCCACATCAGGGCCTTCATCCCATTCAATATTGCACCAGTGGAGTGCATCGATGATGTTTTTTTCATACTCAGGACGGCTTCTCGTTTGGTCTGTATCTTCAATCCGGAGGATGAATTTGCCTTTAAAATGGTGGGCAAAAATCAAATTGAATAGAGCGATGTAGGCAGTGCCCACATGGGGATCTCCTGTAGGAGATGGTGCAATCCGAACGCGAACTTGGTTCATAACGCGCTTATTTTAGCGCATTTCATCGAGCGCCGAAAGAAAAATATAATCTTTCATCACGTTCATGGCTTCGACTAGCTGTAGATCGGCCTGCCCAAAGACCTCCACAGGTTCTGAGTCGTAATTCTTTTTTTGCACTTCTTTAAGAAAATTTTGATAGGGTTTGTTCGCTGAAATCCGTGCGGCCGCATTCCTTTTCAACTTTTCTAGATAGGGCTGGTAGGTCATGAGCCGCTGTTGCAGCTGTTGTTTATACAGAGGCCCTAGCTGTAGGCGATAAAAAGGGGAGACATCCGATAGATCGTCATCAAAATGCGGCTCAAGCGCATCATTTTCTAGAGGAAATTTTGAATATTTTTCGCCAAATTCCAGTTCCGAGAGAAGCCCAGGG
>JACQAR010000001.1 GCA_016194825.1 Chlamydiia bacterium | reverse complement strand
TGATATTACCCCTGCCTTTTGGATCGAAAATAGGCTCAAAATCATCCAAAAACTCGCCGAAGTATTTGTTGTGAAACACCCTCTCATTGCCAAGAAAGAGAAAACTTGACATTCTGAGTGTATCCCAATACCCATGCAGTACGCACTTCTTTGTTTGATTTTTTGTATGACTAGTTGCACGGCGCAGAGAGCTGCGTATATAGCTGATGATTTGTCGCCTCGCAAACAAAAGCAAAAGATTGCTCTTTTACAAAAAAAGCTTGAAGCGGCCGCACGTGACGAGGAGAAGAAAAAGCAAGAAATTCTAGAGCTGCAAGAAGCGATTCGTGCGGCACGTCTGGCGCTCATTCGCAAAGAGCTCAATCAGTACGAAGCAAAAAAGCATCCTTATTCTGCGGAACTCTTCCAGCAGGAGCGGGAATTTCTCCAAGAGGTACTGCAATATGGCACGAACCAGATGGCCAAAGATGCCGAACTACTCCTAGAGCGGATTTTACGCATCATCACCGAAGAATCCAGCGACTCTTAAAGCAAAAACATAGAGGGTATTTCCTAAGTCATTTAAGATAAATCTGTTATAGATTAATGTTGAAATAAAGTATCTCCCAGGATACAATAAAACCATGGAAATTGAGATTGAATTCTACATAACGTCTAATGGAGAGTGTCCATTCGATGTTTGGCTTGAGGGGATTAAGGATCTCAAGACGAAAACCAAGATTTTGACAAGACTTGATCGGGTTAGGATAGGAAACTTTGGAGATTTTAAAGGTGGTGTGGGTGAAGGGGTTTCTGAGTTACGAATGGATTATGGGGCTGGCATACGAATGTATTACTCAAAGATTGGCAACAAAGTGATTTTACTGCTTTGTGGTGGAACAAAAAGATCACAAGAAAAAAACATAAAAACAGCAGAAGAATACTTGAAAGAATATCATTCGAGGGGGAAGAAAAAATGAAAAAACCAAAAACCAAAAAATACCAAGATTGGATTCTAGAGAAACTGAAAGATCATGATTTAGCAGTTGCATATCTGAATGAAGCTCTAGAGGAAAGCCTCAAAGGCGATGAAGAGTCTCAATATTTATTCCTAATCGCTCTCAAAAATGTCGCGGAAGCTCAAGGTGGTATAGGGAATCTGGCAAAAAAGGCTCGTATTGGAAGAGAAAGCCTCTACAAAACGCTTTCTGAAACAGGAAACCCAAAATGGCATACCCTCGTTATTTTGATGAATGCCCTAGGACTTAACTTAAAAGTTGCTTAAAGGCTTGTTATGAATACCGAAGAATCCAGCGACTCCTAAGAAAGAGTTTACTCCCCTACGAGTCGTGAACTGGGCAAGGGCAGAGGCACGTCGTGGACAAAGATAGCGCTTGCATCTGCATCATTTTCGTGAACCTCGCTCGTTCCCGACATGCCCGTGCCTCTGCCTGTGCCCTTGCCCAGTTCAGTCCTCGTAGAGGACTGAACTTGACTTCAAAGTTTGATGGTGTAGTAGCGCTGAAAGTTCTGGTGCTTTACTATGAGGATGATGTGCTTTTGATTGCTGCTCAAATCCTTGAGCGCCTCTTGCAATGCACTGAGGTTTGTCACCCGTTTCTGATTGTTCCAGTCGAGAGCAACCCCAGTAATCAAGAAAGAGGGACGCAGACCTGCCATGGCAGCTGGAGAGCCTGGTTTCACGCGTGTGATTACGACGCAGTCGCTCTCTGTAGCAGGAATCCCAAATTTCGCGGCGAGTTCCGCTGACAGATTATCTACTTCAATGCCCAATTTTTGCAGCACCTCTGCGGAGATCTCTTCTCCTTCACTCTGGGAACCAAGTGTGATGTCGAGCGTCATCGGTTTGTTGTTCCGCAAAATGCGCAGCTGAACGGCACTCCCTGGTTTCATGAGGGAGATTTCGTTGCGGAATTTAGCGACGTTTTTAACCGCTTTTTGGTTGAGCTGTAGAATCACATCCCCCTGCAATAGGCCAGCTTTAAAAGCGGGAGATTCTTTCATGACTTCAGAAACCAAAATGCCTTCTTGCTTTTCAGCACCCATCGCGTCTGCTAGCTCTTTATCCAGAGGCTGTAACACAATCCCGAGATACGCCCGCTTAACGGTGCCAAAATCACGGATTTGCTCTACGACTGTTTGCACAATACGGCTCGGGATGGCAAGCCCTATCCCCATGTAGCCTCCGCTGCGAGTGTAGATCGCTGTGTTCACGCCAATCACTTCTCCTCTCAGATTGAGAAGCGGGCCTCCGGAGTTGCCTGGGTTGATCGCGCGGTAGCGGCATATTCTCTTCCATCGTTCAGAGTCACAGTGATTTGTACTGCTTCCTGAATCACGTGGTTATTGGTGACGATATAGCCGTCTGAGCTAACGAGGAAGCCGGAGCCGCCAGTCATCTGTTGCTGCGGTTGCGGCTGCTGTGGCTGGAGCTGATTGGGGAATTGCCCTCCGAAAAACCGTCGGAAAAACTCGTCACCAAACATGTCAAAAGGATTTAAAAATTGCTGTTGCTGTTGGTTGACAATTCCTTTAATCGAAACGGTAGCCGGCATCGAATTTTCTGCTACTTGAGCAAAAATTTCTGAGGTCTGGTCTAATAGATCGGCCGGAATTTGTGGAGAGGTGTTGGTGGTCGTGGTGGTAGGCTGAGTTTTTTTACTCCGCGCCTCTGCGTAAGATCCCAAGGGGCAGATCAAAGTGACAGCTGTCATTGCGCATATCAACCATTTCATACGACACCTCTTTTTTTTTAACCCCTCACTATATCTCAGACGGGGCTAAATTGCAATGGGATGGACAGGGAGAGAAGTGGTGATTTTTTTCTTCTCTTTTTCAAAGAGTTCTTTTCCTAGAAAACTCACCAGCACACCGTGTTGCGGGAGCAGGTGCTTCGCAACTGCTTGTGCGATCTGTTTTTTTTCAGCTTCTAAAATTTTCTTCCTGAATTCTCCTCTCAATGGGAGTGTGCGCCCTGCCCGTTGCCACGCATAGGCGACAATCGCCCGATTCCCAGGAGATACAGGCGCATCCAGGGTCTGCAGCACGCCAAATTTTGCTTCTAAGAGTTCCGATTCATTGAATTTTCCTTCTGCGATCCTCTCTATTGCCTGGCGGAAGATCTTTTCAGTGTTGGCTAAATGAGGATCGCGGTAGGCGTACAGGTGAAAATTGCCGGAGCTCGGAGAATAAGAGGCTCCACCACCATACGCCCCTCCTTTTTCCCGGATCTCTTTATGGAGAATGCAATTTTCCAACAGTTCGGTGGCGAGATAGAGATAGGGAGCTTCGGCATTTCGGTAAGCAATGGTGTGCATCCCATACGCAGTAAAGGCGACAGGTGCAGAGATGAAGCGGACCTGAGATTCGGCTGGGGGAAGAGAAAAATTTCCTTTCCATGGAGACGATGCGCTCGGGGCAATTTTCTTGTGCACTCCGTAAAAATGTTGTTTTTTCATCTCTTCGTACTGCGTTGCAGCGCAAGAGAGGATCAGATGGGGCATATTGGTGGCCAAAATCTGTTTTTGTATTCTCTGCAGTTCTTTGATCAGCGATTTGCCTCCCTCTTTTTCCCAGCGTAAAATTGCTTCTAAATACGGAATCCCATTCCATTGATTGTGGATATACGAGGGAAGAGAGTGGCCGCTCAATGCGATCTGAGTGGCATAGTCGAGTGCATTTTTGCTGAGCTTGCTGCGCAGTAGCGTAGCCTCCTGGCTCAGAAGCTCCTAATCCGTTTCTCATCTGTGAAATCAGCAGAAGAGACCACATCGCCGAACAACTGGAAGAGTTGGGGGACGTTATGTTGGAGCGCTTTACCACGGATGGAAAGGCTCGGTTTGCATCGATTTGGATCTTCCTGCAGAACATGTAGCGACATCAGACACTGAAAACCTCCCGTATAAGCCTGTTGGAATTCCAAATTTTCCCCATACTCTCTCCCTCCGCAGCCCACTTCTGTCAACAGCTTAGAAAAGAGAAAAACCAAAGGCAAATCAGAGGCACTCAAATCGGGAAGATCAAAGAGCAAGTCGGCATAGGTAATGTGATTGGTGAAGCAGTTGTGGTGGAAAATCTCGAGCTCGTCGCACTTATTTTGTCCGAGAGGAAAATCGCGCGTGACACTCGGTACATCCGCGAGCTGGAGTTTTGGCAAACAGTCCAGCGACTGATGCTCCACCTCTTCTTGGTAGCGAGAGAGCGCCTGCATCTTTTTCTGGATCTCTTCTTTTTCTTTCGGAGTCAGTGTTTTTTCCCTCTGTTTGAGCCGAGTTTGCTCTTCTTCTAGCTCTCGCTTTTCTAACTCATTATCTGGCTCCAGCGTCAGCTGGACAAAGTGAGAATTCTCGAGGAGAGTCGCTCGGAGAAGATCAGTCAGATAATTGGGGTTTAACAACCTTTCTCTTAACTGCTTAAATAAAGAGTGAATCAGAAGAGCATTTTCTGGATCGTTTCCATGTTGATGGAGCAGAGCAGCACGGAAGAAGAGGGTCAAGCCAAAAGGAGAGCCCTCGCCTCCGATTTCGGTGCGGTCGAACTCGAGTTGGTGCAGGCACGCTTCCACGTGCTTTGTCTCAAAGGGTTTTTGGCAGATCTTTTGCAGTGTATCGAAGAGGATTTTTTTCAGAGGTTCCGCATCTTCCGGATCACACCCTTTGCAGATGATCACCCAGGGAATTTCGCTCATCTCCAAATCCATCGAGGCTTCCACCTCTGAGCAAAGACCCGACCTGAGCAGAGCCATCTTCAGTGGGGAGGCATCGGTATCGAGTAAAAGAAGATCGAGCAAGCTCAACGCAAGAGCCTTTTCCTGATCTGAAAGAGGAACAGTGAGCCAAGCGAAGGCAATTTCACATTTTCCCCCCTTTGATTCTCCGCTGGCAATCGGATAATAGGCCCGGGTCTGTACAGGTTGACTGAAGCGCCTTTGCCTCGGAAGAGGAGGCAGGGGAGCCATTTTGGACACGTGGCGCAACGCCTTGTCTTCAATGAATTTCAGATGCTTTTCTAGAGGTAAATTCCCGTAGAAGAAAAATAGGCAGCGGGAAGGATGGTAGAAATTCCGGTGGAAGGCGAGGAGCTCCTCATAGGTCAAATTCGGAATTTCTCTGGGGTTGCCTCCTGAGTTGTGTGCATAAGGCAGATCGGGCATTAAGGCTTTCGCAAGTGCTTCCCAGAGTCTAGATTCCGCAGAACTCATGGCTCCTTTCATCTCGTTGTAGACGACCCCCTGGATTTGCAACTGGTGATCGTGCAGCTCAAGCCTATGCCCCTCTTGTAAGAAACTGAGCTGTTTCAACTCGGGATAAAAGACTGCATCGAGATAGACTTCGAGCAAATTGTAAAAATCTTTTTCCACCTGTGAGCTGGCTGGATAACAGGTAAAATCTTGTCCCGTCATGGCGTTCATGAAGGTGTGCAGGCTGCGGCGAGTCATAGAGAAAAAAGGATCTTTGATCGGGAATTTTTTTGAACCACAAAGCACGGTGTGCGCTAAAATATGAGCCACGCCGTTGGAGCTATCTGGAAGCGTCTGAAAGGAAAGGCAGAAGAGATTTTCAGGATCGTCATTCGCGATATGCAGGACGCAAGCTCCTGTTGGGACATGGACGAGCTGCTGGAGCGTACAATGGAGCTCTTCGAGCTTTAGTTGTTTTGTCACTTGAAAATCAGTCATAAAACAGCATCAAAATCAATATGAGATTCTACTATTTCTATCGCTTCGTGGATTTTAGCGGTATCCTCTTCTCGGATTTTAGCGGTGTAGGTATTGATCATCTTCATCGCTGTGAAATTGCTCACAGGCGCATATAACATCGGCAAATTGGCTCTTTTGAGCTCTTCGATGATCGACAGCTTCGGAGGTTCTTTCCCTGTGAGAATCATGCCGGTCGGCAATTCTTCTTCCGGATGGGAAATTTTTGTATTCCAGTAACGGGTGAGCGTGGCCAAGATGATGTCTTCGCGGCTGGCAGGAGTAATGATGAGCTGATGCGGCACAATTTCGGTCTGGTACATTTCCACGCTGGTCGCAATCAACCGGATATGCTCAAAATGACGAAGCCGATGTCTTTGTCCCGATAGAAGAGAAGTTTGAAACAGCAGCTCAAAATCCCCCATGGTGGGCAGACTCAAGAAAGGATCGTAGGGGATGGCGCCGATGAGAGGGATCTTCCACCTTTTGAGCGCCTGGCTCATGTAGTGCAGGACCATTTCTCGCTTTTCATCGAGTACCCGGTTGAGGATGACACCTGCTACTCGAACCCCATACTTTTCACACTGCGTATAATTCAGCGCCAAGTCATCAAAAGAAGAGCCCAATCCCCCTGAAGCGACCAAAATCATGGGGCATTTGAGTTTTGCTGCTACTTGGGCGTTATTGAGATCGACAATCGATCCCACGCCCGTATGCCCCGTTCCCTCGATGACTGCTGCTTCGTATCTAGTCTGGATTGCGCGAAATGCCTTTTCAATCTTTTCAACCAAATGCCCATGGTCAATTTTCCCGTCGAGGTAATCTCTGGTAAAGCCGCGCGGGAACAGCACAGGGCTCATTTCTTCATAGGGATCGTTCAGCTGAAAATGGGACTTGAATAGCACGACATCTTTATCAACGTGGACACCGAATTCTGTCTCAATGTATTCTTGCCCGATTGGTTTGAGGAACCCTACGGATAAGCCTCTTTTGATGAGGCCGGCCATCAGCCCTAGGCATGTAGTGGTCTTCCCAATATTTTGACCGGTTGCGGCAATGAAGAATGTTTTCATTAATTATGATGATAGGATTTTTAGTTGTTGATTTCAACTTGGGAAATAATTAGAGAGAAAATTATATGAAGAAAGTGATTCTAGCAGTGCTTGGTCTCTCTTTCGCTCTGATTGTTTCATCTTGTGAAGACAGGGTGGTGACCAAGAAGAAAAAGCAGCACAAAGTGGTGGCTCATCATCTGCCAAAAGAGCCGACTCTCCTGCCTCCCCCCGAGAGGGAACCGCGCCACCACTCCAAGTGGTAGGGTCTCTTAAGAGGGTGTTAGCAGTTTAAGGCCGGTACGATTGCATGAATTGGGCGAGGGCCAGCTTCGCGGCGCCTTGATAGAGGAAGGGGTTGCGGATCATGTTATAGGTGCTAGCAAAAAGATCTTTGAGATGCTGTCTTCCGAGTGTTTGTGCTCCATCTCCGATAATAGGAAAAGCGCGTGCTGCCAATGCTCCTGTTCCAATGCCCACGAATGTTGGCACCAGTGCGGGTATTCCGAGATACCTACAAGCTACTGTGCTAGCTCCACCTATTAGACCGCTTGTAGTGACAGGAACAAGACGTTCTAAGACTGCTTTTTTCGCTGCATCATGTAAAGAGCTTTTCTCTTTTTTCGCTTGTTGTGGCACTTCTTCCTGCTGCAGAGGAATCCCTCGGAGTGCAATGTCCATCCCTGTGCCGGCCACAGCACCGAGGATGGCTGAGCCAGCGACTCCCGTAGCCAGAGAGGCAGCTAGAGCTCCTCCTACCAAGCCGAGAGCACCCAAGCCGATATACAGATGCGTGGCTGTAAATTGGATTTGGCTCTCTTTTTCAGATCCGTCGACCAATCGCTTGAATGTTCCGACCGATTTATGGAGGGCGGTTGCTGTTGTGGAGAAATTGTGGGTGTTGCGTGTAGCTTCGCGCCCTTCGTCTAGCGATCGATTTCCTAGTATCAATTGCAGCTGGGGAACTAAGCGAGAGGCGGCTTCGTCGGATTGGCGTAAGTCTGCTAAAAGTTTGCCTTGTACTGCCAACATGCCTGTCTCCAATTCCTTCAGGACATTTCCGAAGTTGAGGGCGTCTTTCATGTTCGCAGGAGGCTTGAGGTTTTGAATCAACGGGATCAAGCCCTCTCGGTCTATTTTGTCTAGTGCTGCCAGAGGTTCTTCGATGGTATCCGGGATATCTCGTCTCCCTGGTCGGCTCAGATAGTACCGCAGTTCACGATCCAGCTTTTGCAACGCTACAAAACGCATTTGTTTTTCTCGGATTTCGCGCATCCTTTGTTGGAATTGCTGGATTTGCTGCTGTTCTTCTGGTTGCAGATGGTGTTGACTCTGCCTTTGGAGGGTGGTCTCTATAGTAGCTAAAGAATGGCAAGAGGTTTCTAGGCGTGCCGTAATTTCTATTCTTTGCGCAATGGATGCTGTTTTGGGGTCTGAAGAGAGACACTTGTTCACATCGTGTGCAGAATCTTGGCGAGAGGTAGCAAAGTTTTTGAGAGTAGCATCTATGGCATTGAAGTGTGCCTGTCTATCCAAAATCTGGATATGATCGGCCAACATTTTTTGGATTCGGAAAAGATCTTCCATCATCGCATCGGCTCGAGCATAAATAGGAAGCCATGGCCTCAGAACCGCTTCTTTTTCTGGTGGTGTTAGAGCTGCGAGTTCTTTGTCTAATCTCTGCTGCTCTTCGCTAAATTGCTTGAGAGCTCCCTTGATCCCTTCCATCCCGCGTAAGATCTCTGCCAAGCGCTCTCTAGTGATCTCAGAAGAGAGTTTTGTTAATTGTTTAGCTAACTCATCGAGTTGAGTGGTAAAATCTTGTGCCCCTGTTTTTCGCACGCCAAACTGCCTGAGCGCCTCGTTCTTCATTTGTGCCATGGGTCGGCCTTCGAACTTTGTTTTGACAGCGTCATCGATCTCTTTAACAAACAAAGTTTTAGCAAAGCTCAGCACTTTATTTTCTAAAGTGTCCAGATCCTGTTGACTGATATTTTGAGCGTGCGTGAAAGGGATCGATAGCAACTCAAACAGATTGGAGAACATTTTCTCCTTGATGTCGGGTCTCGCCCAATGATAGACACCCAAATTCAATGCGTTGACAATCGCTTCTTGGAAAGCCTCATTGAACGCCCCGTCAATGATACTGCCCTGAGCTAGTTTCCTTTTTACTTGTAAAAAGTCGTGCGGGGTAGGCTTTGGTTTCTCGGTTTGAGCTGTGCTCTCTTCTAGCGCTGTGTAGGGCAAAACTGAAAAGAGCTGATCTACGAAATGGTTCAGACCTTCTGTTCCGGGAAAGCGTGTGAGAGGGATAGAAACCGAATCTGCGTCCTGCACTTCTTTGAGCTCTTTCAACCCGAGTTCAATAGCCTTCAGCAGGGCATTGACAAAGGGACGCTTATACGGCTTGATCTCTTCCGTCCCTTTTTTCAGACCATCTTCCAAAGTAGAGGGAAGAATTCTTTTCAAAACCCATCTGGCAAAACGGTTCATTAGGGGGTTGAGCCAAGTAGCACCTTTTTTATATTCGACTGTAGGCGCGATCTGCTCCATGAAAGTAGCCGCTGCTTCGCTACAGAGCTGCTGAAAGCTTTTCTGGAAGAGTTTTTCTATAGCAACCGTCTTATAATCATCCAAGGTGGGATTTGCGATCGGTTTCCCGTCGAGACCAATCAGGGGTTTCTCTTCCGCAAAATCCTCGAATGCAGATTGATAGCTCTTTAACAGTTCTTTGCCTTTTTTGATTAAGCCAGGGACTAATGTTCCTTGGCGTTCGGGGTCTGGGTGCAGAGCCTGATCGAAGCGGAGTCTCAGCTCATTGAGACTTGTTTGGAGATAGGTTTGGACTGTTTTCTCGATAAAGCCGCGGAATGTGCAGAAAAAATAGATCACATGGACACATATGCGACGGAAAAGTGAGAGTTGGCCTTTGTAGAAGTCGAGCACGAGTCGCTTGATATTGGGTGGATTGGTTTTGGAAAAAGCCTGGCGTGTGAGAGCGAAGATGTTTTCCATATCGCCATCATTGAGTCTGTTTATGGCCCAATGCAGGGCAAACACAATACCGCCATTGGAAAGATGGGTATTTAAGTCGGCCATGACCGCGTTAGTGTGAGCCACTTGTTTGGCATGTTGTTCATTGACAGAAGATTTAGTAGCCGGTTGCAGAGGAAGACCGGGAGCAATAGGGAAGGTGTGCTGAATTTTATCAAATTCTGCAATCCGCTTTTGCAGATTCTGCAGACTTTGGTAGGGATTCGGGGGCATGGGAGTCGAGCTAGAGAATAGAGAGAGGCGCTTGTGTCCTAAGTAATTCACTGGTTGAGAGGCCCATTCACAGAAATCTTTTGCTGACTGAGCAGCTCCTCTTTGATAGGCCTGTTCCCACAATTGCCGCATCCGCTTTGTGAGCGAAAAAGGCTCTGCAGAGGCAGGCGGAGGGGTCGCAGCCGTAGGGCTTTGAGGGGGTGTATGTTGTATTGCGCTCATCCAATTCTCTCTGCTACTATTTTACCAAAAAATTAAGAGAAAGTATAGAGAAAATGAATTTATAAATCGATATGATAAGCAGTGCAAGGAAAAAAAAGAATGAGCCCTTTTGAGAAATTACTTGATATAGCAAATATTCTACTGAGCCCCACTGGGTGTGAGTGGGACCGACAACAAACTCTGCTCACCCTACAGCCCTATCTTTTGGAAGAGACCCATGAGCTCATCCAGGCGATCGATAGCGGCGATCCTCAAAAAATTTGTGAGGAGTTGGGCGATGTCTTTTACGCTCTGGTGTTTATTGGCAAATTAGGAGAGAAAGCGGGCAGTTTTACACTGTCTGAAGCGCTCTCTGGCGTAGCGGAAAAGCTCATCCGGCGCCACCCCCATGTTTTTGGTCAGGAAAAGGTGGAGTCGGTGCAAAATATCATTGATAATTGGGAAACCATCAAAAAGAAAGAGGGGAAACAAAATCCTTTAGCAGATATCCCTCACACTCTGCCGGCTCTGGCCCGATCTCAAAGAATCATTAGCAAGCTCCGGAGAATGAAAAAGCTCGAAAAAGTGGAAACACGCCTTTCTTCCGAAGAGGAATTTGGAGAAAAGATTTGGCAGCTTCTGAGAGAAATAGAGAGCCAAGGGTGGGATGCAGAGAGTCTTTTGCGCAGATATTGTAGGAAGTGGGAAAAGCCGGAGATAGATTCATAGCATGAAGGAAGCCCTTAAGGCTGCTGCCTTCCGGCCCTGACCTGGTTCGGGCACTTCATTCCATAAGGTCCCCGGCATGAGGCATTTTACTTCATATACGACTTTTTGGCAAAACTCTCATCTTTCTGGAATAGCGTCCAGGTTGTAAAGATAGGTCTCTGGGAAGAATTTTGCCAAAATTTTCACTGCGTTTTCCCCGTTTTGGGCTAGAGCACTGGCTGAATAGAGACAAAGCCCGGCACCATGGCCGCGGCCATAGCCTGTAAACAGCACATTGTCATCGCTCAAAGCAACCGAAAAGTCGGAGCTCTTGATGTGATCTGTTCCCAACTTTTCTTGGAGCGTAAAGAAATCAATATCATAGGTATCATTGGCGTCTTTGAGTCGGACTCCATACACTTTACTCGATGGCTGATCGAGAAAGACCTCGAGTGATTTGATCGAGCCAACATCCAGCAGTTGGGCCAGAGCTCTTTTTGAAATCTGATAGGACCACTTGGACTCTGAGCGGCTCAACGCTGCGTGTGGTGCTTCTACCCCTTTTTGAGGAGCAAGCGCTTCTTTTCGGAACATGGTTTCATACGCAGCTGTTTTTCCCGCGCTATTTTCGGTCCATGTGGTGGCAAAAGGACAGCTTTTCCCATCTTCGGGATGGACGAGAATGAGGTGGCGCGTCGTGTCAACGGCTCGGTCAATCGAAGAATTGGCAACCACGAGAGCGCATCCATCAAAGCCTGCTTCTTGGGCGGCAATATGCCAAAAACTCTGTTCATTGCGCATCGCTCTGTAGTAACCATCTGTTCTCACCAAGATTGCAAGTGCCGACATCACCTCAGGTTCGAGAGGAACAGGGAAGCGAGACGTGAGCACCGATTTGACATAGCTTTCGATATCGACTTCGTTGATCACTTGGATCGTGCCCTGGATTCCATAGATTGCAATGGCGCCGCTATACTGTTTTCCGTTGACGAAGATCTCTGTTTCTGGAGAGCTGGGTTTAATATAGAGTTGGTGGATACCCGCAAATTCCTCCCCCCATTTCAGTCCGGCTATTGTTTCTCTTGCGATGAACCTTTTACCCAATAGCCCTGAAGCGACTCGAGAAGCATCATGAGGGTTGAAGAGGTAGTAAGGACCTCGTACTTCCAAAAGTACTTCCTCCACATCTTTTTCTAATAAGATTTGGATGTTGCGCGGCGCCATTGGTTCAGCGATCCGATCATACTTTATGCTCTCCTCAGCACATAGAGTATGTGATCCAAAAACGGCGATGGATGCTGCTATTGCTGATAGTAGAGATTTCATGTGGTTTTCTCCGATTTATTTTTTCCCAAGTGTTGATATGCGATGGTGGTGGCTTTTCGACCTCGCGGGGTTCTTTCTAAAAACCCTTGCATGATCAAGAAAGGCTCATGCACTTCTTCTAATGTGTGCGCCTCTTCTCCAACAGCTGCAGCCAAATTATTTAAGCCCACCGGTCCACCATTGTGATGATCCATAATAATGGTCAGGATTTTTTTGTCCATCTCATCCAGGCCCCGCTCATCAATTGCGAGCATTTGTAGAGCATGGGCCGCCAATTCGCTGAGTATAGGGGAGCATTTTTGCGTTTGAGCTACATCGCGCACCCAGCGCAAAAGATTATTCGCAATACGAGGAGTGCCTCTCGAGCGTCTAGCGATCTCAAAAGCGGCTTTTTTATCGAGAGAAATAGCGAGCAGTTTGGCAGAACGCTCTACAATTTTTGTCAATGTCTCTTCATCATAATAATCGAGCCTGAGCGTAATCTGGAAACGAGAGCGCATCGGGCTGCTCAATAGGCCTGATCTTGTCGTAGCACCGACGAGGGTGAAAGGATGGAGCTTGACCTGCACACTCCGCGCGTTGGGTCCTGCATCGATCATGAGATCGAGCGAAAAGTCTTCCATTGCAGAATAGAGGTATTCTTCAGCCACTTTTGAAAGGCGGTGGATTTCATCAATGAAAAGAATGTCACCTGCTTTTAAGTGCGTCAATAAACCTGCTAAATCGCCCGGTTTTTCAATCTGCGGTCCTGATGTAATTGTCAGTTGTGTTCCCATCGCTTTAGACAGGATGTGCGCCAATGTGGTCTTGCCTAAGCCTGGAGGTCCGCAAAAAAGACAATGTCCCAGGGCTTCTTTTCTTTCCAGCGCTGCCGTAATCAGGATCTCCAGTCTTGTTCTCACAGCTTCTTGGCCTACGAATTCGGCAAGCGTTTGTGGACGGAGGGGGACTTCGAATGTTTCGTCTAGTTTTTCCCAAGAGGACTCGATGAATGGAGCGGCCATACCTACAAAGGTAGCAGAACACTCATTTCAAGCGCCACATAATCACATCATATATGAGTTTTGGTGAAGATGGCTTATTGTGCTGAACTATAACTCGATTGTCGATCCAAAGCAATTTCGCGATGATGCCTTTGTCGATATCAAAGCAAAAACCTGCATCATCCCTCCCAATTCCTTTGCCCTGGCCAGGAGCGTCGAGTACTTTCGCATTCCGCGTAATGTCTTGACCCTTTGCATTGGAAAGTCGACCTATGCCCGTTGCGGAATCATCGTCAACGTCACCCCTTTTGAACCGGAATGGGAAGGGTATGTTACCCTGGAAATTTCCAATACGACACCGCTGCCCGCTAAAATCTATGCAGGAGAGGGACTGGCCCAAGTCCTCTTCTTCGAATGCCCCCCCTGTGAAGTGACCTATGCAGAACGCAAGGGTAAGTATATGAAGCAGATGGATATTGTCTGTCCGAGAATTTGAAAATCGGGTATAGCATAGACATGCAGAGGCAAGAAAACGCGATCAAAAAATGGTGGTGGGTCATCACCTTTATCCTTTGTGTATTCGGGGCTTACATACACGGCATCCGAGAAAAAAAACAGGCGATCCAAAATTTGGCTCTTCGTCTAGAAGAGATGCAGCAGGAAAAAATGGCGCGTCTACAAGAAAAAGAGGAGCTGACTCTGCAACTCGCTTCTTTTGAGGCCAGTGCCGAGTGGCAGCAAAGCTGCCACGGTTCATTTGACGAGGCCAACCCCTAGCGGGTTGGGCGAGGAAAAGGAACGGCAATGGCCACAAAAGGGCGATTTTCCCGGGTAAATGAGTTTTGCAATTGGCTCAAGTGATATGTTTTTTGTCCTGATCACGCTATTGGTTTTTTTGATTGGGGTATCTGCCTTTTGCTCTCTCTCTGAAACTTCTCTTTTTTCTCTCTCTCCGCTCACAGTCAAGTCGTTCAAAACAGGTTCCACCTCCCGCGCTGCTCTGATCAGTCGGCTCATGGAGCACCCCCGCGATGTGCTAGTCACGATCCTGATTACTAATACCTTGGCCAATATTTGGGTGCAAAATACGGTCTCCACACTTTTTGATGTCGAGTCGAGCTGGGCATTGAAAGTGGGACTTCCTCTTGCCTTGACGGTCATTTTAGGAGAGCTCGTTCCCAAATCGATCGCCTTGCCTTACAATACGGCCATTGCGCCTCAGGTGGCCCCGATGATCGATTGGATGCTTTCGCTGTGGAAGCCGATCCGTCGCCCCCTCACTCGGCTCGCGAGCTTTTTATCTCGGATGCTTTTTTTCTTTTTAAGGGACGAAAAAGAAATCTCCGCGGATGAATTGCGCCACGTCCTCAAAACATCGGAAAAATCCAAAGTGCTGTTGCCGCAGGAGTCAGATCTCATCAGCGGGGCCATTGATCTGCAAAATTCGATCGCAAAAGAGCGGATGCGCCCCCGCGAAGAGGTGCTCTTTTACGATATCCAAGAGCCTCTTGCCAAGCTGCACCATCTCTTCACCGATCTTGAGATCACCCGTGTTCCTGTTTGTGATGGCGATCTTGAAAATCTCTTAGGAGTCCTCTCCATCCGCCGCTACTTTTTCCACGCCCATACTGTACAGAAAAGCGCTGATCTATTGACTATTTTGAAAAAACCCTATTTTGTCCCCGAAACCATCCGGTGCTGGACGCTCCTGCGGACTTTACGCGAAAGAGGAGAAAGC